>JAHEYA010000316.1 GCA_023251855.1 Bacteroidota bacterium | reverse complement strand
TTTTAATTCATTAAACAAGAATCAATATGCTGCAAAAGAATAAATTATCTCATCAAATTGTTTGACCCCGGAGGGGTCAAATGTTTATAGCACAATGTTATTATACAAACATAGGACTCCGAAGGAGTCCAACAAAATAAATGGGAAAATTTAGCCCATTCGAAGTATGATTAAATGAGCTTTGCCATTAGATGATTGTATTTAACAAAATGCTGTTTTTAATAATTAACTTTTTACTTTATATAATTTAATTTAAAATATTGATAATCACTAATTTATTTTTATAAAATTATGCAAAAACGATTTTTAGCTTTCAGCGGATTTTCAGGTGCAATAGCTGTTGCGTTTGGAGCAATGGGCGCACACTTTTTAAAGTCCAAATTAGAATCCGGTATAATCACTGAAACCAATTTACTCACTTTCGAAACTGCTGTAAAATATCAAATATACCATGCTATCGCTTTACTTGCAGTTTCATTACTTGCCGATAAATTTAAAGACAACCTGTTTCACAAAGCTGGGTATTGTTTTATGATTGGTATTGTTCTCTTTTCCGGCTCACTTTATATGCTTTCCTTGGCAGGTTTATTCGGTTTAAGCAATATTCATTGGTTAGGACCAATTACTCCCATAGGTGGCCTGTTTTTTAGTATCGGTTGGGTTTTATTAGGGATAGGAGGATTAAAAAAACACCAAGTCCATTAGAGATTGGTGTTTTTTTATCATCAATACTATACTACCAATGATAAAGTATATCGGCTTTTCCATAAATCAATTCACAAAAACCTTCTTAACAATTTGAGTATCGGAACTGCTCAGGTTTATCAAATAAATGCCTTTTCCAAATTGGCTCACATCTATTTGTTTTGAATATTCACCTCCAAAATTCTTCAAGCTTTCCTGATACACCATTTGACCTAAAGCATTTGTAAATACCAGCCGGTAACTGTCGGCAGTTGCAGCATTAAATGAAACAGTACAAATTCCTTCGCTTGGGTTAGGGTAAACATTAAAAAAATCAGTATCACCTTGTTTTTCAATACCCAAAGTAGAAACGTTTACAGGCAATGATGAAGGTGAAGTACAACCATTAACTGTAACTTTTAAAGTAAAAATTGCAGGTAGTAAAACAGTGTAAACCGGGCTCGTGGCAGCTGGAATTATTATTCCACCCATATACCATTGATTCCCGGTTAAAGAACTTGACGTGAGCACTAAACCAAGTTGAGTAATGGTTGGTACAGCCGGTAAAGCATTAACAGTCATAGTTATTCCACTTGATGTTGCAGGGCTACCTGTTACTCCCGGTAAATTTGAAGTCAGTACACAGGTTACAATTTGTCCGGTGGTAAGGCTTGTTGTTGTAAAAGTTGGACTATTTGTTCCTGCATTAACACCATTTACTTTCCATTGATAAACCGGTGTAGTACCACCATTGGTGGGTGTTGCAGTAAATGTTACAGATTGACCGGCACATATAGGATTTGTTCCTGCTGTAATCACAGCACTTGCAACACTAGGTTGCACTATTACAGGAACTCCGGTGAAACTACAATTTTGCGCTGTACCACATGTAAAATGTTCTAAAAAATTTCGTGAGATACTGGCTAAAGTATCTAAATAGGCTGGATTGGAAGGCACATGCCCCTGACCGTACATCCGTTTAAAACAATATTCAGTTGAGGTTGAATTGCATTTACCTGCAACTTTGGAGCTACCATCAACAGCAAAATATCCGCCAAAACTTCCATGCCCATACGGAACCACATTATCATTGTCGCCATGTGCCAAACATGCAGGTACATCATTGTTATGTATCCAGCTTAAATCACGTATACCACCCGAAACAGCTACAATTGCTTTTACTGTGGAAGCACATGTAAGGTTGTTACTGGAACCTTGCACACTGTTTGCTTCTGCACCTGGTTGTCCTCCACAAGCCATATTGCATTCACTCGCTTGGTCTTGGTATGCAAGATGTAAGGCCATGATTGCACCTGCTGATACTCCTGAGAAAAAAATCATATTGGGATTTATTTTATATGGATTACCATGATTAAGAGCTTTATCACGCATAAAACGAATTGCTGCACGTGCATCATGTACACCACGCATTATTGCTGAATTAAAACCATATTGATCCTGTGGAAAGCCCAACCTATACTCGATATTGGCAACTACATAACCCAATTTGGTGAGTTGTGTACAAAACTGTACATAACTGGCATCTGTTTTTGAACCCTGAGTAAAACCTCCACCATGCGCAAAAACAATGCAAGCACGGTTTGTAGCCACATCACCAAGTGGTTCATAAATATCCAGCTTTAAAATCTGTGTTGAACCGTTCGACTTTGTATTACTTCCATAAGTAACATTTGATGTTACAACTGGAGCTCCCGGAAATATGTAATTGTGGTAGCGACCGCCAGTACATTGAGCGTTTAACTGTGTTAATGATGAAATTAACAAAGCACTCCCGGTGATTAAGGTGTAAGTTTTTTTCATAGTTGTAGGTTTTAAAGGTTTGAATACTCCTGCGAATCCTTTACTAAAGATACTATGGAGACTGGTGGGAATGCAAACCAAAAACTAACTAACTGTTTGCTTCTGATGTATTAAACCCGGATTATGCATTAGAGACAAAAAGATTCCGTTAATTTGGCTTGAAACCAATGTCAATATTGACTTTGAACGAATCAATTTCTTATACAAGACATTAGAAGTTGGTGTAACAAAAAGGTCTTTAAATCGCTGTCAGTATTGAGTTTTAGAGAATATAGAACGATTAATGGATAATTTGGGTTAAAAAATGTTTCTTTTATTTGGGAAGTGCCGGAAAGACCAGTAGGAGCCAGTAGGAGAGAGGTACAAACAAAAAATTCACTAACTGTAGGAGTCTGATGCTGATAATCAAATTTGAATTCACTTCACCAAATTCACAACTCCCATATAACTATGCTTTCTATTAAAAATATCGGTTAGTTGAACCTTCCAAACATAAACATCAATTTGTGCTTCTTTTTCTCCTCCATTGGCTTTACCATCCCATTTACAGGCTGAAGCCATTCCTTCCTGACCCCAATTATCCCAGTCAATATTTTTCCCTTCATGGTCACATTGCCAAATCAAATTACCCCAACGATCAAATATTATAATCTGATATTTTTTTATTCCTATACCCTTACCATAAAAAACATCATTCACATAATCTCCATTAGGTGTAAATGTATTGTTAATATAAAAAGTGAATTCAGGAATCAGCTCAACTGACCGTGAAATAGTATCCCAACAACCATGTACTGTTTTAACTTTAAGTCCTATCCTGAAATTATACCAATCATTATTTGTTGCGCTACCTAGGTAATTGTGTGTTGGCTGTGTACTGGCTGTATCTATTGCTGTACCATCACCAAAATCCCAATACCATTTAACTACATCTGCCGACCATAGTTCATTAAAATGAAAAGTTGGGTCAAGTATACTTGCCGATAATGGATCAACAGAAAAATCCGACTTAGGCCATGGAAATACTCTAATATATTGAGGTTTAAGCAATGTATCCTTACAACCAAAACTATTAGTTACAATCACTGATACATCATATGTTCCCGGTGTACTATAAAGAATATTGGTTGGATTTGCATCATCAGATGAGGTGGGGGTACCTCCAGGAAAGTCCCAATGCCAGCTGTTAATTGTACCGCTTACTGCCATTGACGAATCAGTAAAAGAGGTTAAAACGGGTGAACATCCGCTTGCTGAATCCGAAAAAAGAGCGATCGGGTTGTTATGAACAATAACCGGTTGTATCGTATCTGTTGGGAAACAATCGTATATCGTACTTACCGAAAGCTTAACATTGTATGTACCCGGAGTTGCATAGGTATGTGTTGGATTTTGAAGATGACTTACTGCTGAACTATCGCCAAAATCCCATTCCCAGTGAACAATTGGACCACA
>JAHEYA010000315.1 GCA_023251855.1 Bacteroidota bacterium | reverse complement strand
TATATCCGGCTGTTTTATCTATTAGGTATGCAGTTCCAATTCAAGTGTTTCTTGATTGGCGTTATGTGAATGAGAAGGCAAATTCTATACTTGTAAACTCCGGTTACAACGCAGTTTCAGTAAGTTTATTTGGAGATTTAGCCTGGACAGGATTTAACTCCTATTCTGAAAATCGTGGTTTTGAGCAAAAATTAGAACTCAGGCGAGGAAATACAGCACCTTACAACTTTACAGAATCATTTCCGCCCATACAGCCTAATACTAACCCGGTTTTTAAAACAGTTACCTTTAAATCAAAATGAAAAAATTACTTGCGATTCAATAATAATTAATTATGGCTGGAACATTTTCACAGATATATATTCAGGTTGTCTTTGCTGTAAAAGGAAGAGATAGTTTAATTCAGGAGTCCTGGGAAGAAGAATTATATAAATACATTACAGGAATCGTTAGAAACAAAGAACAAAAAATGTTGGCAATAAATGGGATGCCGGATCATTTACATTTTTTTATTGGAATGAAACCATCGTGTTGTTTATCGGATTTAGTAAGGGAAATAAAAAAATCTTCTAATGATTTTATTAAAGAAAAGAAGTTCAGTAAACTTAAATTTCAATGGCAGGAAGGATATGGCGCATTTTCCTATAATCATACTAACCTTGACAATGTTATTAATTACATTGTTAACCAGAAAGAACACCACAAAAAGAAAACGTTTAAAGAAGAGTATATGGAATTTTTGAAAAAATTTGAAATAGAATTTAAAGAAGAATATTTATTTGAATGGGTAGAATAACGAACCCAAAGGGTTCAAATGTTTATAGAATGAAACAAGCGTTAGGATTATTCGACCCCATCGGGGTCGAATACCTTATTTTGATCTATGATTGCTATAAACATTAAATCCCTTCGGGATTAAAAAACAGATTTATAAATATGAATTATCCAAATAATTAGTGCAATTTTTATTTATATTAAAAATAAAGAACAGATGAAAAAATTAAAATTTCTTTTTTTGCCTATAGCTTTTTGTTTGGTAGTAGCAAATACAAGTGCTCAGAAAGCTGACACAAAAAAGGAAGAAAAAACAAAAGAACATATTCCTTCTTTAAAAATTATTTCCGCTTATTATGGAGATTCAGTCGTTTTGCGCTGGGCACCCACATCATGGCCCGTTTGGCTTGCCGGTGTTGATGGTGGATATGTTATTGAGAGATATGATATTGATTTGCCTGCCGATTATTTAACACAAAAAGATTCTGCAAAGAAAAAGTCGCCTCAATTGAATTCGAAATCGAAAAAGTTGCTAACTAATGCACCACTCAAACCTATTTCAGAAGCGGAATGGAAAAAAATATTTGATACAGGTGATACGCTATCGGCAATGGCAGCACATCTGATCTACTCAAAAAGAAAGGATGTAGTTCCTACAAAAGGCGTAAATAAGGACGATCTGCTAAAAGCTTATGATGAACAACAAAATCTTCATACACTTGTACTTCTTACAGCCGACCGTTCAGCAAAATTGGCAAAAGGAATGGCGCTTTCGTTCATTGATAAAGGTATTGAAAAGAACAAGGGATATTTATACAAGGTATATATTCATGGTGAAAATCCAGCTATCAAATATGATTCTGCTGGTACATTTATTCATACCTTTAAAGTAAACCCGTTGCCTGAAATACCCAAAATGAGTGCTGAAGAAGGAGAACATCATATTTCTTTGAGTTGGAGCCGGCTTAAGTCATCCACTAGTTTTACTTCCTATATCGTTGAACGTTCCGATGATGGCGGTAAATCATTTACAACTCAAACAAAACCTATTTTCACTCCAACAATTAATGAGAAGGAGGATGTAATCAGATGGGAAAATAATATTCCGGAGAATTACAAAAAGTACATTTACAAGGTTACCGGTATTACTCCATTTGGGATAAAAGGAAAACCAAGCCTTATGCAATGTATTGGCAGAGATAGAACACCGCCATCAATTGCAGAAAAAGTAATTGCAGAACACATTTCAGGTACTAAAGTGAAAATTACCTGGGAGAAAAGTCAAAAAGAAGGAGATTTTGCCGGATATTTTATAGGTAAAGGCAAAAAAACAAATGGGCCTTTTACACCTGTTTCTCACGATAGATTACCTACTTCTGCAACAACTTATATTGATGATTCAGCATCTGTAAATGGATTGAATTATTACGTAGTAGCAGTTGTTGATACCGCAGGAAATGCTAAACCATCCGGATCGGCATATGCTATTATGAAAGACAATACACCACCGGCAAAACCAATTGGATTAAAAGCAAGAATTGATACAATGGGAGTTGTTCAACTTACCTGGAAGATTGGTTCTGAAAAGGATTTAGAAGGGTATTTGGTTTATTTTGCAAATGATTCATCACATACTTTTACTCCTATTTCAAAAGAAATTGTCCCAATAAATGCGTTTAAAGATTCTGTAACATTGAATACCCTCACGAAAAAAATATATTATAAAGTGGCCGCCATGGACTCACATAAAAATATAAGCTCACTTTCTGATTTTATTAGTGTTAAACGACCGGATATTATCGCTCCCGTTCAACCTGTTTTTAGCGATTTTAAAGTTACTGACACTACCATCACTATTTTCTGGAACTGTTCATCCAGCAATGATGTTGTTGATCAGATTTTATACAGAAAAGAAGGAGAAAAACCTTGGGAGATACTGAAACATCTGGATAAAAGCATTAAATCATATGCTGATTATTCTGTTGCAGTAAAAACCGAATATCAATATGCATTAGCAGCAGTAGATGATGCAGGGAATGTTTCCGGAAAATCCTACCCGATAAAAGGTAGAGCATTTGGAAAAACAATAGTGTTATCAGAACCACCAAACCTTAATTTTTCAGATACTGAACACAAAATAAATATCGCCTGGAAAAGCAATGTATTTATGGGAAAAATGCTTGTTTACAGAAATTTCAACAACATGGGACTAGTTCTTTACCAAAATGCCGATGCTAAAGAAGGAGTAGTTGCAGATGTTAATCCTGCGCCAGGTATTTATCAGTATGCATTACAGCTTCAATCGGCAAATGGTGTTGTTTCAAAGCTTTCACCGCTCGCATCGATAACGATAAAGTAATAGCGCTTAAGAATGTTTAATTGTTCTTATTTAAATTGTGGAAAAAATTTAATTAATGGTAAGAGCCTGTTTAAATTTGTTAAAAAACAAACACATCTACTATAATTTATTAGCGCAATGACACATAAAACAAATTATGAATAAAATTTAAACTGGCTCTAAACCATTTCTAATAATAAACAAGCATATCTTTGCGTTGTTTAATTTAAAAAGTTTTTAAATCAAGAAAATAAATAATAAAAAACCATGAAAAAATATCTGATAGTTCTTGCAATCCCTGCATTATTTGCCTGTAACAACAATGAAAAAAAACAACTTGCTTTGATTGATAGTTTGGCACATGTGAATACCAATATCAGTTCTGAACTGAAAGGAAAAGATTCTTTAATAGTTGATAAAGAATCAGCCATGACTGAATTTATCTCTTCATTTAATGAAATTCAGGAAAATTTAAATCAAATTAAAGCCAAAGAAAAAATCATTTCAACAAGTTCAAAAGATACTGAATTTAAAAAATCAAATAAGGATCAAATAAATAGTGATATACAACTGATATATGATTTGTTGAACAAAAACAAACAAAAAGTTGCGAGTCTTTCAAAAAAATTAAAATCGTCTAATTTAAAGGCTGAGGCGCTTGAAACTGCAGTTACTAATCTTACCAATCAACTTGCTGAAAAAGAAGCTGAAATTGCAGATCTGAAAAGCAAATTGGAAGGATTGAATGTTGATTTTGCAAATCTTAAAACAAAATATAGCCAGGAGAAAGTAGAATCAGATCAAAAAACGGAGAAATTGAATACTGCTTTTTATATTGTTGGAACTACAA
>JAHEYA010000042.1 GCA_023251855.1 Bacteroidota bacterium | reverse complement strand
CTGCAAACATTGCATTTTAAGGCAGTTTATAAAAACAGAACAATTATTTGTTTGATATTAAAACAATATTTATCTTTGTTCTGTTGAATTATAAAATATAAACTTGTATGAATATAAAGCTGTCGCAGAAACAAATTGGTCAGAGAATTACCGCACTTCGCAAAATCAAGGGTTTGTCTCAGGAAGATTTGGCTAAAAGTGTTAAAATATCCCGGCCGTCATTGGCTCAGATTGAATTAGGGAATAGAAGTGTTGATATTCTTGAATTGCAAAAACTGTCAATGGTGCTTGGATTTTCATTAGATGACTTTATGTCTAAAGAATTTACAACCAAACAAGATATAGAAGGCAAAGTTGAAGCGAAGTCAAAAAAAGTAGATGAACGTATTTCTGTTCCTACGCTGCAAGTCAAGAAATTTAAGAATGTGCTTTTATATATTCTTGAACGATGTGCAGGTAAGCCCAATGTGGGCGAAACGGTGCTGTACAAATTATTATATTTTTCAGATTTTAATTATTATGAGTTATATGAAGAACATTTGACAGGGGCAAAATATCGCAAATTGCCTTATGGTCCTGTTCCTCAAAAACTGGATACAATTATTCTGCAAATGATTGATAAAGGTCAATTGCAAAGAGTGAAAACCGAATACCACGGGTATCCGCAAACTCGCTACCTCCCTTTGGAAAAAGCAGATTTAACAGAATTAAAAGCAAGCGAAAAAGAAATTATTGACAAGGTAATTGAACAGATGAGTGACTGGTCGGCTGCTGCAATCAGCAATTTTTCTCATATGGATATGCCTTGGTTAGCTTCAAAAGAAGGGGAAGAAATAAACTACGAATTAGCTTTTTATAGGGATGCTCCTTTCTCTATAAGAAACTATGGAGACGAAATTGAAGAACAATGATTTTTGAAGAGCTTGTTGAGTTTAAAAAGGATTTAAAAAATCTTTTAAAAAAATATAGAACGCTCAATGATGATTTGAACGTTGTGAAAAAAGTGTTGGAAGTTACACCAGATGAAAAACCACCATTCAGCTTTCGGATTGATAATTTGGGCTTAAAAACGTGTATTATCAAAGTAAAAAAATTGCATGTAGGGCATTAAAAGGGCGTGGTGTAAATTCTGGTTTGCGATTGATTTATGCTCACTTTCAAAAAGAAGAAAAAATAATTTTTATTGAACTATATCACAAGAACGATAAAGAAAATGAGGATAAACAAAGAATATTAAACCAGTTTAAATAAATACTGTATTGTCCTGAAATAGGCCGGAGGCTTTGTTAATAGGAGCGTATCTGGACGCTACGCTCAATGGGGGGCTAGAGCATTAGTGGTTCGCGCTACTTTTTTGTCTGTCATGCAGTTCAGTTGTTCACCATGATTTTTATTTACAGTCCTTCATTAAATCAAATGTATCATTAATTTTTTGTTGCATGTATGTTGCTGCTTCTGTTTCCTGCCCACTAACTTCATTTTGTTGTAATATTCGTTTATAACTTAAAAGCCAATCAAGAGCATTATAGGATTGCTCCATAGCAAATTCGGACCACATTAAAAGAGGAGAAATATTTTTGAATTTATGTAGGATTATTTCAAGCCCCGGACCTTTCATAAAAATATCAACCGCTTCGATTATTCTTCCATCATATTCAGTGAGAGAATATTTCATGAAAGATTGTATTTTGGGATCATTAATAATTTCGGTTCCTTTAGAATTCAACTCTATAATATCTTTTGAAATAAAATTCAACCATTCAATAAAATTATTTGAATAATCGATAATATTTCCCCGTTGGGCGTTGCGTCCCGCTACGCCTTTTTTAACAAGGTTTCTAGCCTTTGTTCTTAAACATTCCGAAAACAAATTCCCCGTTAAGCGGAATTTTCATCAAGAATAAAAAATAAAATTACGAAGCCGCTGAGCGGCAATTGTATTGCCGCTCGGAACATAGCAGAATTGGTGTGTTGCCAAATAGCGGGGAAACAGGCAAAAATAAATACGTGAAAAAAAACAGGGAAATTATAATTCGGAAATTCATTTTTGCATCAGGGCAAACCTGTTTTTTGCCTCCTCTACTGTAAGCGTAATAATATCCAAGGGCAACATAAATTTTTTAATCGTTAGTATTTCTGCTTGTTTTGTAATATTGGCACGCTGAAAAATATTTTTATTTTTAAAATCATTGGAAATAACCGCCACATCAATGTCACTGTCAGCATTACTATTGCCTTTAGTTTGTGAGCCAAACAATAATACCTTAGAAACAGACAAGCCGCTTTCTTTTAGCTGCCGCTCTAAAAAACGGAGTGCCTCTATAATTTTTTTTTGAGCCATTGCTGCACTTTTTTGGTTTGATTAAAAATTTCTTTTGTTACCTGCTTACTAAAGCTTTGTTTTAAATTTTTCAGATTTTCGGGATATCTTGTCGGGATACTTACACGACTCAAAGTGAAAATAAAATCATAAATGTCTTTTGGCAATGAAAGCTCACATTTTTCAATGAAATAAATCAGGTTGTGAACTTTGGGAGGCGCATCATTCAGTTTTTGATTATAGTGTGCTTTCAAAATTTTTTCAATAGCCAAATGGCACATAAAAACGCAATAAATGTATCGCCCTGTTTTATACAGGTGTTTTGCTGTTTCAATGTCATAATCCGATTGACTAATCCACTCCTGAGTAATTTCATTTTTGTTTCGCATTGCAAAATTTTCAAAAGCAAAATTACAAATTTATATTTCACAATTATTTTTTTTATTGATACTCTCCGTTAAGCAGAATGTTCGTCAAGATTAAAAAATAAAATTACGAAGCCGTTGATCGGCATTACAAATGCCGCTTAACGTTAGGTTACAAATTCATTGACATATTGAAATAAAGAAACTCCAATTGGGCGTTGCGTCCCGCTACGCGCTTTTTAACAAGGCTTCTAGCCTGTAAGGTTTATAAGGGTTGCGTTTAAAAAAAAGAGCAAAAAAATACAGCACCCTCAATCCAAAATCACTTTCAAATAGTTCGATTTTTTATTTCCGGTTTCAATACTTACAAAATAAATTCCTTTATTAATCAAGCTCAAATCAATAGTATTTCCTTTCATATTACTTCCTTTAACTCGTTTTATTTCTTGTCCCAATACATTTATAATACTAATATAGAAAGGTTCGGATGTGCTATAAACAAGGTTTAGTAAGCCATTTGAAGGGTTGGGGTAAATGTTTGTTATACCAAATGGAGGTTCGGCTTTATCAATCTCATTCACAGAAACAGCAGCACAATAATTTTGAATTGATTTTACTGCTTTAAACAAATTTAACCTTCCTCCTGTAACTGTTATCCCGCCTCCCATAGCAGCTATTTGATCAACAGCGCCTAATAATGAATCTTTTACCATTAAAGCAATTCCGGCAGGATCGGTTTTGTAATTTGCAATAAATTGTGAACACATTACTGAATACATTAATGCTACTGCACCTGATACATGTGGCGTAGCCATTGATGTTCCCGAAATAGCGTAGTACGTATTTGATGGGTAAGCAGATGTAATGTTTGTACCTGGTGCGCCCAAATCAATAGTAGTAGCGCCATATCCACAGGAACTATTTTTTGTATCTGTGTTGGTTGTGTTGGTAACCGCTATTAGCCAATTGCTGGGGCAAGCAGTTGGAATATCACCTTGCACATCCACATTATAATTAGCATTTGCCGTTGCTCCTGCACTCAAAATACCAACAGAACCTAATGAATCATACATGGCGCACCACAGTGGATACGTTGCAGGCTGAGCCAAATCAACTCCAAACGAAGAATTAGTTGAAACTACAAATGCTCCTTTTGCTCCGTTGGTTTGATTATATTTTCTGCGCTGTTCCATCGCAAAAGAGTACGATGCAACTACATTGGCTTCAAAGCTTCCACCGGAAGAGCCGTATGATATGGGCATTATTTTTACATTCCAGTTTACACCGGTTACACCAATACCATTATTGCCTTTGGCACCAACAGTTCCCGACACATGTGTGCCATGGCTTGCAACAGAAAAATTATCACTTGCAGTTGAACCGTTCCAGCCATCATAATCATCTACAAAGCCATTGTTATCATCATCAATGCTGTTGTTGGGTATCTCCTGATGGTTTTTCCAGAAATTCAAATCTTGTTGTGTCAAATCAAAACCGCCATCAATAACAGCAACTACAATTGTATCGCCTTGAGCGGTCAACCCACCGGTTGTAATATCCCAGGCTTGTGTTGCGCTAATGTCGGCCAATGGTGTTCCACCGGATTGTCCTGTGTTTTTCATGTCCCACATCACCCCAAATTGCAGGTCGTTAGGAATAGCACGTTCCTGAAAGGTATGATTGAATTGTGCAATTTTTACAAGTGGACTAGCCTTTACAACTTCCAATATTTTATTTTGATCAATGGTTTCGGCATTAAAATCAAGTAAATAAATATGCATTTTTTCTGCAAGTACACGCTCTATTTTTAGACTGGTTTTAATACCATCAATAAATTGGAGTTCGTTACAAAGCTGCTGTGCAGCTTCATTGGAAGTAAGCATTACCAGCAAATTACCGGGAACAATATTGGTTTGCTGAGCAAAAATAAAAGTGCTTGCAAAAAGTAATAAAGAAATAAAACCGGCTGTAATTTTTTTCATTGACTAGGGTTACCTATTTACAATTTTACTTAATAATTGTGTAATTTGCAAACCTAATAGATGTGTAGGGATCGCCCCCCTCTCCAAAGGAGAGGGGTTGGGGGTGAGGTCCAAGAAAATGCAGATGTTCGGCACTTTGTAAAATATTTTATTCGTATTTAGACCGTTACTCCGGAAAATTAATTGACATGCCTGAAAAAAATTTCACCATATACAAATCGTCTGCCGGATCAGGCAAAACCTTTACACTCGTTAAGGAATACCTTGCATTGGCACTGAATGATGAGGCCAATCCACCTAAAGCATACCGCCATATTTTAGCAATCACCTTTACAAATAAAGCGGCTGCTGAAATGAAAGATCGTATTATTAAAGCCCTGAAAGAGCTTTCTACAGATGATTATACAAAAATTTCTGGTGGCACAAAAACCTTATTGGCTGAATTAAAAAAACATAAAAAATTAAATGCCCGTCAGCAATTAGATGATGCCATTATCCGCAAACGCGCCAATAATGTGCTTACCGAAGTATTACACAATTACTCAGATTTTGCAATTGGTACCATCGATAGCTTTGTACATAAGATAGTGAGAACCTTTGCGTTCGACCTTAAAATACCAATGAGTTTTGAATTGGAAATGGACGATGATAAATTACTGACCCAGGCAATCGACTTGCTATTAGCACAAATCGGCACTGATGATCGCCTTACAAAAGCATTGGTTGAATTCACAGAAAGTAAAACTGATGATGAAAAAAGTTGGCACATCGAAAATGATTTAAAATATTTTGCAAAAAATTTGTTGAATGAAAACGGAGCTGTATATATAGAAAAACTAAGGCAATTGAGTGTTGACGATTTTTTTAAAATAAAAGATACACTGCAAGCCGAGATTAAAAAATTTGATTCTTTCATTAAAAAATGTGGGCAGGAAGCATTAAAAATTATCAGTGATGCAAACATAACGCATGATAAATTTGCAGGTGGTAGCAATGGTATCGGCAAGTATTTTACGTATTTGGCAACAGCTCGTTTTGATAAACTAACACCATCTGCTACCATCCGAAAAAATATTGATTCTGATAATTGGTACGCTACAAAAGCTTCTCCGGCCGACAAATCAGTAATTGATGAACTAAAAATTTCATTAACTGCAAACTATGATAAAGCCCGGGATTATATTCAAGCCAATATTCAGGAGTTTACACTGTTCCGATTGATTAATACAACAATATATTCATTAGCGGTATTAAATGAAATTGAAAAATTGCTGAATGAATACAAAGCACAAAATAATATTTTACACATTTCTGAATTTAATAAACTGATTGCTAAAATTGTGTTAACAGAGCCAATCCCCTTTATTTATGAACGTTTGGGGGAGCGGTACACTAATTATTTGATTGATGAATTTCAGGATACGTCCGTTTTGCAATTTCAAAATTTATTACCCCTGATTGATAATTCACTTGCAAGCGGGCACTTTACAATGCTTGTAGGAGACGGCAAACAAGCCATTTACCGTTGGCGAGGAGGAGAAGTGGAACAGTTTGCAATGCTACCCGAAGTATTTGCTCACAATAATAATCCATTGGTAATTGAACGCGAACAAGCCTTGAAGCGAAATTATAATCCACAAGTGCTGGATAAAAATTACCGGAGTAAACGGGAAGTCATTGAATTTAACAATGCTATTTTTCGGACACTTTCTAATAAACTAACTGATAAATTCAAAACTATTTATGAGTCATTAGAGCAAGGTTTTAATCCCGAAAACAGCGGTGGGTATGTGCAAGTGGAGTTTTTAGAGGACGAGAAAGAAACCGATTCAACTGCACTCAGCACAGGAATATGTGAACAAAATCTGGAGCGAACATTTTGCATTATTCAGGAGCTGTTATCACAAAATTTTCAGCTTCGTGATATCGCCATATTGGTTCGTAAAAATACCGATGGCAGTAACATTGCAAATTATTTATCAAAAAAGGGAGTTGAAGTAATCTCTTCCGACTCCCTGTTATTAAGCAATTCAGCCGAAGTAAATTTTATTTATTCTTTACTTCGATATCTGAATGATGCGAGTGACCAAATAATTCAAGCTGAATTATTGGAATTTCTTGTTGCCTCTAAACGCCTTGAAAATATTAATTTAAATCAATTGTTGGTTGAGAGCAAATCATTCCCCCTTGAAAAGGGGGTCAGGGGGATTAAAAACGACTTTATTTCTATTATCAAAAAGGTTTGTCCTGATTTTAATAGCAATGCACTCTCAAAAACACCACTGTATGAGCTTTGCGAAGAGTTAGTACGTTTGTTTAAACTGAACACCATCGCGAATGCTTACATTCAATTTTTTTTAGATGAAGTATTAAATTATTCCATAAAGCAGAATAATAACCTGAATGATTTTATAGAATATTGGGAAGAAAAAAAAGACCGTTCATCACTTGTTGTTCCTAAAGGGATGAATGCTGTTACCATCATGACCATTCATCGGGCAAAAGGATTGGAGTTTCCGGCAGTGATACTGCCCTTTTCTAATGGTAGGTTGGAAAAGGGGAAAAAACATTTATGGGTGGATATAAACAATGGTAAGATTCCACAACTTCAATCAGCATTGGTTTCGGCAAGTGAAAGTTTAAAAGATACGCCTTATGCTGATTTATATGAAGATGAAAAAGGCAAATCACTTTTAGATGCGCTCAATGTATTGTATGTTGCGCTCACCCGCCCAGAGGAACGTTTGTATATCCTCACCGGCAAACCTTCTAAAACACCTGCAAACTTTTATTCCATGAGCGATTTATTTGCTCACTATTATCAAACGAATGGTGAATGGCAGGAAGAAAAAACTGTTTATTCTTTTGGTAACCAAACACCTCACAAAACCACAAGCTACCAACTTTCAACTTTCAACTTTCAACTTTTAACTTTTAACTCTAACCAATGGCGCAACAACATTAAAATGCGTGCCGCAGCTCCAAGCATCTGGAATTTAGAAGCTTTGGAAAGTAAAAAAAATTATGGGGTAATGGTACATACCGCATTGGCAAAAATAAGATCCGAAAAAGATATAGAGTCTTCTGTAAATGCAATGTTTTCAGAAGGTTTGGTGAGTGTTAGTGAAAAAGAAAATTTGCTTTCTGTGATTTCAAATATTGTAAAACTTCCAAAAATAAAAGACCATTTTGCTGAAGGGCTTAGTGTGAAAAATGAAGCAGAAATTATTTCTTTGACCGGTGAAAAATTCCGATTGGATAGAGTGGTGTTGAAAGATAAAACAGCTGTAATCATTGATTACAAGACAGGAGAAGAAAAACCGGAACATAAAAAACAACTGCTTCAATATGCCCAACTACTGGGTCAAATGGGGTATACGGTTACAGAAAAACTATTGGTATATATTGAGGAAGAAAAAGTTGTAGCGTGTTAAACGCCCCTACAAACGCTTCACTTACTGTTTCCTTTTAAAAAAGTGTTTCAAATTTAAAACACTCCTTCATCCACAAAACTATAAAAACCATTTTCAGTAATTATCAAATGGTCGAGTAATGGTATTTCCATTATTCTGGCAGCCTCTTTCAGGTTTTTTGTAATTTTAAAATCGGCTTCACTTGGTTTTAAATTCCCTGAAGGATGATTGTGGCAAATGATTATTGAGTTTGCATAATTTAGAACAGCCGTTTTAAAAATTATTTTTGTATCCACCACTGTTCCTGACACACCTCCACGGCTTATCAATTCCTTTTTGATAACTGAATTAGCCCTGTTCAACATCAACAACCAAAATTCTTCATGAGGCAAATCCATCATGGGTGGTTTCATAATTTCATAAACATTTTTGCTGGTAATTATTTTTTCGTGTTTAACTCGTTCAGCTTCCTTTCTTCTTCTTCCCAGTTCCAGTGCGGCTATAATACTTATTGCTTTGGCATCACCAATGCCTTTAAATTTATTAAGTTCTTGTACAGAAAGTTTTCCGAGTTCATTCAGGTTGTTGCCAACACTTGCCAGCACTCGTTTTGAAAGCTCCACAGCTGTTTCGTCCCGACTACCCGACCCAATCAAAATGGCAATCAATTCGGCCTCAGTAAGCATGTGCCTGCCTTTATCCAATAGCTTTTCTCTTGGCCTGTCTTCTTCTGCCCATGATTTTATTCCAAATGATTGTTTGTAGTTTTCCATAATAAAAGTTTTTAAATCCCTCCTCCCTTAGTGAGCCTGGGGGAATAAAAAAAGGCTACGTGATGCGTAGCCTTTTTTACCCAAACATTAAAATTAATGCCTGATTATTTTATATTTTATTTTAATGCATTTACCTTTTTGGTCAATTTTGATTTCAAATTAGCTGCTTTATTCTTGTGAATAACATTTTTTTTAGCTAATTTATCAACCATAGCAACAACTTTAGGAAGTTTTGCAGTTGCTGATTTTTTTACTTCATCAGCTCTTAAATCCTTCACTGCATTACGCATTGTTTTTGCTTGGTAACGATTAGTTATTCTTTTTGCATCATTCGAACGAATTCTTTTGATACTTGATTTGTGGTTTGCCATTTCTGTGGGTTGATTAATGTCTTGTCCTACTACCTAGGAAATTTATTGCGCAAAAGTAGTAAAAAAAACTTAAATAGCAAATATAACTGTGATTTGCAGTGTTTTATTTCTTTTATTCTTCTTTAAATCCTCTGTAGTAGCCAGACTTCTACAGTTACAAAATAATTGGCTTGTTAAACGCCTATATTCTAAACTACATTTGATAAAAAAAGCAGATGATATGTCTTAAAGCATTTGTTTTGTTAGAATATTTTTTTTAAGTTCGTTGTTCTGCTTTAGCTTATGATTTATTGTTTTGGTTTTAATTTTTAAAACAAACCCTATGGATTCAAAATTCATTACAACTGCAAAGCTTTCCCTTTTATCGATTTTTAGTGTTACTACTTTGTTTGCTCAGCAATCAAATTTACATTTGGGAAACGCTACAATAGTTAGCACCAATAAAAGCACCAATCTCCCTGAGATCATTCGTTTTAGCAACGATCAAAACATAAAAGAGGGCGGTTTTTTGGACTGGCTTACACCTGCTTTCAATTTGCCTAAAACAATTTCATTTAAAGCATATTCTGTTGAAAAAGATGAATTAGGTTTTACTCATACGCGTTACAAAGAATATATAAATAATTTTCCTGTTGATGGCACAATGCTTATCACACATAGCAAAGAGGACCGTTTGGTTTCTTTTAATGGCGATTATTTTTTAAACTTTGATCCCAATACAAACCCCGCTATTAGCGAAAAACAAGCCTTGGCAAACGCATTAAAAAAAGTAAATGCTACAAAATACAAATGGGAAAATAAAATTCAGGAAGCCGCTAAGCGAGAGCAATTGCACCAGCCTGATTTTACCTACTACCCTAAAGGAGAATTGGTAATGGTGCATAAATCAGGAAACGATTATTCTGCCTCCAGCATTTGCCTTGCTTATAAGTTTAATATTTATGCTGAAAAGCCTTTATACCGTTCCTATGTGTTTGTTGATGCTACCACGGGCGATGTGATTTCAGAACTGGAAATTATTCATACTGCCGATGTAGTTGGCACTGCTAATACTTTTTACAGCGGTACAGTGCCCATGACCTCTGATAATTTTGGCAGTCAATACCGCTTGCGCGAAACAGGCCGTGGTAACGGAATTCAAACATACAACCTGAATAATTCTACCAACTACAGCAATACTGATTTTACTAATTCTTCCAGCACATGGAATGTTACAGGTGTGGATCAGGCGGCTTCTGATGCTCATTGGGGAGCAGAAATGACGTATGATTACTACATGCAGAAACACAACCGCAATAGTATTGATGGAAATGGGTATACACTTTTAAGCTATGTGCATTATGATAATAATTATGTGAATGCCTTTTGGGATGGGCAGGAAATGACTTATGGTGACGGAAACACCAGTCAGGGATTTAAAATTATGACCGGCCTTGATGTATGTGGGCATGAGATTACGCATGGATTGGTCTCTAATACAGCAAATCTGGGCTCTGGTGAAGCCGGTGCTTTAAACGAAGCCTTTGCCGATATTTTTGGAACATCTGTTGAAGCCTTTGCCCGTCCTAATCAAAATGATTGGAAAATGGGTGCTGAACTTATGACAAGCGGCACAGGGATAAGGAACATGTCCAACCCGAACATCAAAGGCGACCGCGACACGTATCAGGGTACCAACTGGGATCCGGGCGGA
>JAHEYA010000314.1 GCA_023251855.1 Bacteroidota bacterium | reverse complement strand
ACGTATACTGCTGTTGCAGGCGATGCCGGCAATGCTGTTACGTTAACTATGACTGTTAAAGGTATTAATGCCTGTATTGCTGATTCTGCAGTAGCAACATACACTGTAAATGTAACCCCTCTACCTTTTGTAACAAATGCTGCTACTGCTAATGCTTGTAGTGGTGTAGCCACCAATATTGCTTTAACAGCAAATACTGCTAGTACATTTACATGGACAATTGGAGTTATTACCGGTGCTATTACCGGATCTAGCGCTAGTTCCGGTGCTACTATTAGCCAGGTATTGAATAATCCAAGCAGTGTAACAGCCGGTACAGTTGAATATATTGTTACTCCAACATCAACACCCGGTTTATGCCCAGGTGCTCCATTTACCATTACAGTTACCGTAAATCCTGCACCCGCAATTACAAATGCAGCTACAGCAACTATTTGCAGTGGCGCAGCACCTGCAATCGTTTTAGCATCAACTGCCGCAAGTACCTTTTCCTGGACAATCGGAACAATTACCGGAAGCATTGTAGGTGCCAGCGCTGGTTCCGGAGCTACCATCAATCAACCGCTGAGCAACCTCAATACAATTGCCGGAACAGTTGACTATATTGTTACTCCTACATCAACTGTAGGTTTATGTGCGGGTACGCCATTTACAATAACAGTAACGGTTAATCCATCAGTGGCAGCACCTGTTTTTACACTGGGAACAGTTTCTACAAGATGCCAGGGAGCAAACGTTGTAACCTATACCGCTACTGCCTTAAATAGCACCAGCTTATCGTATGCGCTTTCAGCAGCCGGAACGAGTACCATCAACCCTGCTACTGGTGCTGTTACTTGGGATGCAACCTACAGTGGCTCAGCAACCATTACAGCCAGTGCTGCAGGATGCAACGGCCCTTTATCGTCCATCCATACGGTAACTATTACTCCTACTGTTGGTGTTACAACAGTAATCACAATTGCAGGTGGCTTGGAACCATTCTGCCAATTAATTAATGGAACAACTACCACTTCTTATGCAACAACCGCAACCAATAGCACCGGCTTTAATTGGTCAATCTCTAATCCTGCCGCTGGCTCAATCAATGCCACTACAGGTTTAATGACCTGGACCAATGGCTTTGCTGATACTGTAACCATAAAAGTAACTGCAAGTGGCTGCAACGGCCCATCAGCGCAAGTTATCCGATTTATTACTATTACTCCTTCCGTTGGAACACCAACAGCAATAACCGTTTTTGCAGGTGCTGAGCCAATTTGCCAATTAACAAATGGAACCACTACTACAACCTATGCTACTACTGCAACTGATAGTACAGGACTCAATTGGTCAATCAATAATGGATCTGCAGGCTCCATCAATCCAACAACAGGTGTTATTACATGGGCAAATGGTTTTGCGGGTTCGGTAAATATACAGGTAACTGCGAATGGATGTAACGGCCCGTCAGCACAGGTAACAAGAACAGTTGTAGTTCCCGGCTCTGTTGGGATACCTGTATTTACTATAGGTGCGTCTTCTACCATTTGCCAGGAATCAGGACCGATAACATATACAACAACTTCAGCTAATAACACCGGTATAACCTATACATTAACACCTGTTAGTGCAGGCACTATTGTTTCTGCAACCGGATTAGTTACCTGGAGTAATAGCTTCAATGGAACTGCTACTGTTACTGCTACTGCCACCGGATGCAACGGACCTGTTGTAGCTACACATACGGTAACTGTTGTTCCATTAACAACAGGAGGTGTGGTTGCCGGAACAACTTCTGTGTGTATTGTTAATAGCGGAGCATTAACACTTAGCGGAGAAGTTGGGAACATCTCAAAATGGCAATCTTCCACTGATTTTGGTACAACCTGGACCGATATTATAAACACGACTGCTCTTCAAACCTATACAAACTTGGCAGACACAACTTGGTATCGGGTGATTGTAACAAGTGCAAGTTGTGGTAACGATACTTCTTCTATAGGAATAATAACAGTTGACCCCTTATCGGTTGGTGGAACATTAACACCTAATTTTAACCTGTGTGCAGGAGCTAATAATGGAACAATTACTTTAAATGGGTATGTAGGAAATATCCAAAGATGGGAATATACTACTGATGGCGGATTTACATGGGTATATATCAACAACATCACTAATACTCAGGCTTTCTTAAACCCTATAGTAACTACTATTTATCGTGCGGTAGTTCAAAATGGAGTTTGCGGAGAAGCAAATTCTTTTAATGATACGGTAACTGTTAACCCTCATTCAGTTGCCGGTTCTATCAATACTGCTTTCCCGGGTTGTGCATTTGCAAATGGCGGTACTTTAACATTAACAGGGTATGTGGGTACAATCACTTGGCAATACTCAACTAACAATGGAACCACCTGGACTGATTCAACAGGTCATGCTTCTACGCTGGTTTATTCTAATTTACCGGATACAACTTTGTTTAGGGTAAAAGTACAAAGCGGAACATGTGCTATTGATTCTTCTTCAGCATCAACAGTAATTATTTATCCTAAACCAAATGCAGCATTTAAAGCAGATACCGTTTGTGCTGGTTTTGCTACAACATTTACAAATCTGTCCACTATCGCTAGCGGATTTATACAATTTAATCAATGGGATTTTGGTGACCATGGTTCCTCACTTTCTGTAAATCCAATATATACATACGCTGGTCTGAGTGTTGACACTACTGTTCATTTATACACCACATCTAACTTCGGCTGTTTAGATACTGCTACTCATAGAATTAAGGTAAAACCTTTACCTAGTGCCGCTGTTGGTCATTCAACTCCATTGTCTTTTTGCTGCGGTGATAGCGTTAATTTAACGATTGGTGGCGGATTAACAGGTGTCTGGACAACCCCTAGCTCTCCCCCTACTATTACAGGCAATCATCTTAATTTAACAGATTGTAATGCAAGTGGTTCTTATCAAGTAGTAGTAACAAGTCCAGTTACTAATTGCTCAGCCACATCTGCCCCTGTGAATGTTGTTGTTTTCCCACTACCTGTGGCACATGCAGGAAATGATACCACCATCTTTTTAGGAGGTACCGTTCCACTTCATGGTTCAGGCGGATTAAGTTACTTGTGGTCGCCTGCTACCGGACTAAATAATCCCGCAATTGCCGGACCTCTTGCAACTCCAATAACTGCAACAACCTATCAGTATATTCTTATGGTTACTGATGTTAATAATTGTACAGATAAAGATACAATCGTAATAAATGCGCTTATCGATTACAATGTGATTGTAACTAACCTAATAACCTCTAACGGTGATGGTTATAACGATAATTGGCTGGTTAAGAACATTGAGAATTATCCAAACACCGAAGTAATTATTATAAACCGGGAGGGACAGCAAGTTTTTTTCTCTTCTGCTTATGATAATACCTGGAATGGAACAAATAAAAATGGCAAACCATTACCTGATGGAACCTATTATTACTTTATCAAGTTTCAGGGTACTGATAAAATTTTCAAAGGTCCGATCACCATATTAAACGAAAAGAAATAAAAATAATAAATGAAAGCTAAAACCATTTTAAACATAGGGCTTCTAAAAAACAAGTTTGCAGGTTGCAGTTTGCAGTTTTTTGCCAACTGCCAACTAGCGACTGCTTTATTTCTTTTTATTGCCTGCTTTTTATTGCCTGACTTTTCTTCTGCACAGCAACTGCCATTTAGTAGTCAATACTATATGGATCCTTTTGTTATCAATCCCGCATCAACCGGTACCGGAGAAAATATTAGTGCCTATTTAACACATCGTTCACAATGGACAGGTTTGGCAGGGGCCCCTCAAACAAGCTATTTAACTCTTGATGGACCTGCACCAACAAAAAATGTTGGTCTGGGAATGAAAGTATATTCTGATGTCACTGATATGATCAGTCGTGTTGGTGCTTTTGCAAACTATTCTTATAAGTTAAAGATACAAACTGACCATATTGTGTATTTCGGTTTA
>JAHEYA010000313.1 GCA_023251855.1 Bacteroidota bacterium | reverse complement strand
CTTATTTGATAACTCTCCAGCCACTGTTTCTAATACATCAGTTAATTCTTCAGTGAATTTTCCGGCTTTCAATTCATTTAAAACATTTTTATGTTTTGTTTCTAAAAATGCAATAAAATCAGATTCAAATTCTTTCACTTTGTTAACCGGAACATCACGTAATAAACCTTTTGCCCCGCAATAAATAATTGCTACTTGTTGCTCAACACGGAAAGGAGAGAATTGTGCCTGTTTCAAGATCTCCACGTTGCGCGCTCCTTTATCAAGTACTGATTTGGTTGCAGCATCTAAGTCGGAACCGAATTTAGAGAATGCTTCCAACTCACGATACTGTGCCTGATCAAGCTTTAGTGTACCAGCAACTTTTTTCATTGATTTGATCTGGGCATTACCTCCAACACGTGATACCGAGATACCTACGTTGATTGCAGGACGAACACCGGCATTAAATAAATTCAACTCCAAAAATATCTGGCCATCAGTAATGGAGATTACGTTAGTTGGAATGTATGCAGATACGTCACCCGCTTGTGTTTCAATGATAGGCAATGCTGTTAATGATCCGCCACCTTTTACAATTCCTTTGATTGATTCAGGAAGGTCGTTCATGTTTTTTGCAATGTCATCATTGGCATTTATTTTAGCAGCACGTTCTAATAAACGACTGTGCAAATAAAATACGTCACCCGGATAAGCCTCACGTCCCGGAGGTCTACGCAATAAAAGAGATACTTCACGATATGCTACCGCTTGTTTTGACAGATCATCATAAACAATTAATGCAGGACGGCCACTGTCACGGAAAAATTCACCGATTGCAGCACCAGCAAATGGAGCATAAAATTGCATTGGTGCCGGATCGGATGCTGTTGCAGATACAATTACGGTATATGCCATAGCGCCATTCTCTTCCAATACGCGTTGAATGTTTGCAACAGTTGAACCTTTTTGTCCAATTGCTACATAAATACAAAATACAGGTTTCCCTGCTTCATAAAATTCTTTTTGATTAATAATGGTATCAATAGCAACAGCTGTTTTACCGGTTTGACGGTCACCGATAATTAACTCACGCTGACCACGGCCAATCGGGATCATCGCATCAATAGCTTTCAAACCTGTTTGTAATGGCTCATTTACCGGCTGACGATAAATTACTCCTGGTGCTTTACGCTCTAGTGGCATTTCATATAATGTTCCGGCAATCGGTCCTTTTCCATCAATCGCATGTCCCATCGTATCAACTACACGGCCTAACATACCTTCTCCCACCTGAATAGAGGCAATTCTTCCGGTACGTTTTACTGTGTCACCCTCTTTAATATCATTTGATGAACCAAGTGTTACCGCACCAACATTGTCTTCTTCAAGGTTCAACACAATTCCTTTTATTCCGTTTGAAAACTCGATCAATTCTCCTGATTGAACTTTTGAAAGTCCATAGATACGGGCAATACCGTCACCTACTTGCAATACAGTGCCTACTTCTTCTAATTCTTGTTCCGATTTAAAACCGGATAACTGCTGTCTTAATATTGCAGATACTTCTGCTGGTTTAACTTCTGCCATTTTGTTTGTTCTTGGTTATTTGTTCTTGGTTATTTGTTATTAGTTACTTGTCAGATAACCCAATAACTTATTCCTTAATAGCTAATTTTTTTACATTTCCTTAATAAATGGATTTTCTTTAAAACTTTGCTTTAAATTATTCAATTTGCGTAAAATACTTGCATCTATTTGTTTATCACCAACACGTAATACAAACCCACCAATAATAGAAGCATTTATTTTTTCTTCCAACATCACATCACTGTTACTCACTCCTTTCACAATCTCCATCACCTTTTTGCGAATAACATCGTCAATTCCGTTAGCGGTAGTTACTACAGCTGTCAATATTTTTTTATTCTCTTTGTATTGATTTATAAATTCTAAAGCAATTTCAGCTAAATATATTTCACGCTTTTTGTTTGTAATTAAACGTATGTAAGCATCAGTAATTTTATTTAATTTGCCTTCAAATAACTGCTTCAAAACAGCTAATTTTTTGTCGGTTTTAATGATTGGGCTTTTTAAGAAAATAACAAAATCGGGATTCGACTTGCAAACAGCTAAAATACTTTTCATGTCGCCAAATGCTTGCTCCAACACTCCTTGCTCTGTGGCAAGATCAATAAATGATTTGGCGTATCTGGATGCTACTCTTGTTCCTTGCATTTTTTTTAGTTCTAAGTTCTAAGTTCGTAAGTTCTAAGTTCTAAGTTCTAAGTTCTAAGTTCTAAGTTTAGTTTGTCACTTTAAGTGTGACGAGCGCTTATGAACTTAAAAACTTACGAACTTAAAAACTAATTTAAATTTACGTCTTGCAATAAATTATTTACCAACGATTTTTGTTTTTCATCACTAGATAATTCGCTTTTTAAAATCTTTTCAGCGATCTCGATTGAAAGAACAGCTACCTGATTTTTTAATTCAGTGATAGCAGCCATTTTTTCGTTTTGGATATTTTCACGTGCCGATTTTAATAAACGCTCTCCTTCTTTACTTGCAATACCTTTGGCATCAGCAATCATTTTTTCACGTATCTCACGCGCATCTTTCAAAAGTTGGTCGCGTTCAGCTCTTGCTTCTACTAAAATTCGCTCGTTGTTTGATTGCAACGTTTTCATTTCTTCTTTTGCTTTTTCGGCAGCATCAAGAGAACTCTGAATAAAATCTTCTCTCTCTTTTAAAGAATTTAAGATCGGTTTCCAAGCAAATTTTTTAAGTAAAAATAAAACCGTTAGAAACGCTGCCAACGTCCATACAATTAATCCATAGGATGGATTAAGAAGCGGGCTCATTAAAATTATTCCGTAGATCATAATATATATGTTTTTTGTTTTAAACTTTCAATAAATACAAGCAGCCAACCGCTGCTTGTATTTAAATTTTCAAATGCTTTGGCGGTTTATAAACCGATAAGCATTCCAATAACGATTGCAAACAGTGCTGGTCCTTCAATGAAGGCAATAGCAAGAATCATATTGGCACGAATGTCTCCAATCGACTCAGGCTGACGAGCAATTGCTTGAAGAGCACCGTTACCAATTGAACCAATACCAATTCCGGCTCCGGCAGCTGCAACACCTGCACCTACAGCAGCCAATCCCTGACCTGATGTAATCTCTAATAAAATGGATGATAACATAACTTGTTGTTTTTATTCCCTGTTTTATTTTATTGTGCCGGCAACAGGAAACAGCCGGTATTTTTTTGATAATTCTATTTTAAAACTAAAAATAATTTATGCAACTGAATGCTCTTTATGATGCGGCTCTTCAACACAAGCACCAAAATACATTGCTGTTAAAAGTGTAAATACATACGCTTGTAAAAATGCTACTAATAATTCCATTGCATTCATAAACAATGCGAAAGCCATAGATACGGGAGAAAAGCCCCATCCTCCTGCATCACTCGAGTTACTGAATACAAATATCAAACATACAAATGAAAGTATAACAATATGTCCGGCTGCAATGTTAGCGAATATCCGTATCATTAGTACAAAAGGACGTTGGATTACACCAATAACTTCAATAGGTGTTAACAAACAAATTTTAACCCATGCAGGAACACCCGGCATCCAAAAAATGTGCTCCCAATAATGTTTCTTACCAATAACCAAAGTAATAAGGAATACAATTGTCGCAAGTGTAAATACTACTGAAATATTTCCCATAATTCCGGGGAAAGTTGGTATCAACCCTATCATATTTGCTATCCAGATAAAGAAAAACACCGACAATAAGAAGGGCACATATTTTTTATATTCTTTTTCTCCGATGGATTGTTTTGCAATATCATCACGAACAAAAATAATAAGTGGCTCAACCAGTGATTGAAACCCTTTGGGTGCAAGTCCTTTTCTGCTTGCATAGGACCGTGCAACAGAAATAAATATAAAAAGCACTAAGAAAGAACTCAAAAGAAGCCCTGCAACAGCCTTAG
>JAHEYA010000041.1:10604-10994 GCA_023251855.1 Bacteroidota bacterium | reverse complement strand
TGAAATGTGGGAAAGCATAAAAATTATTCATCAAGCAATTGCAAAAATTAAAAAAGAACCTGAAGGTGTTTTCCATGCTGATGTTCCGGAATATTTTCTTCCTCCAAAAGAGGAAGTATATAATAATATGGAAGCATTGATCTACCATTTTAAAATTGTAATGGGTGAAACAAAAATCCCTAAAGGTGAAGTATACCATGCTGTTGAAGGTGGTAATGGCGAATTAGGTTATTATATAATTAGTGATGGAGGTAGAGCGCCCTATCGTGTTCACATTCGCAGACCCTGCTTTATTTATTATCAGGCATATGCCGAAATGATCAAGGGAGGAATGCTTTCAGATGCTATTCTTACAATGAGCAGCATGAATGTAATTGCAGGAGAATTGGA
>JAHEYA010000041.1:0-10594 GCA_023251855.1 Bacteroidota bacterium | reverse complement strand
GACGCGTAAATCAGTTGGCAATTGAAAGATTGGTTGGCGGTTGGCAAAAAAAAAATAATAATATAAAAAAAATTATTAAAATCGTATTGAAAAAATTGCAAACTGCTTTATTGCAAACTGCATACTTGGTTTAGAGAATGAAGAAAGAAATAAAATTTAACGAAGAAACACTTGCCTTGGTTCACAAGATGATGGCACGTTACCCTGAAGGTAAACACAAATCGGCCATTATCCCTATTTTACACATTGCACAAGCCGAGTTTGGTGGATGGTTAAGTCCTGAAACAATGGACTATGTTGCTTCAATTCTTAAAATTCAATCTATTGAAGTGTATGAAGTAGCATCATTTTATTCGATGTTCAATTTAAAACCTGTCGGAAAATGTTTGTTGGAAGTATGTCGTACCTCCTCTTGTTGGGTAAAAGGCGCTGAAGATGTTGTAAAACATCTGGAAAAAAAATTAGGTATTAAAGAAGGCGAAACAACTAAAGATGGAATGTTCACGATCAAAACTGTGGAATGTTTAGGAAGCTGTGGAACTGCACCATTATTGCAATGTGGAGCATCTTATCATGAAAATTTAACATTTGAAAAAGTAGATGCCCTTGTGGAAGAGTATCGTACAGCAGGTAGAAGAAGAAGTTATACTGATTTGGATTATAAGAATACATTATAGTGATGGGCAAAAAATTATTAATACATAACGTCAATATTCCCGGAATAGCAACACTGGAAGTATATCGTCAAAATGGCGGATATGCTTCTGTTGAAAAGGCTTTGAAAACAATGACTTCAGCCGAAGTTGTTGAAGAAGTAAAAAAATCAGGCTTAAGAGGTCGTGGTGGTGCAGGATTCCCAACAGGTATGAAATGGAGTTTTCTTGCAAAGCCCGAAGGTGTTGAACGTTACCTTGTTTGTAATGCCGATGAATCTGAACCAGGAACATTCAAAGATCGCTACCTGATGGAAAAAATTCCGCATAGTTTGATCGAAGGAATGATCACATCAAGTTATGCATTAGGCGCAAAAACATCTTATATTTATATACGTGGAGAATATTTTTATGTGGCACGTATTCTTGAAAAGGCTCTTGATGAAGCTTATGCAGCAGGACTTTTAGGAAAAAATATTTTAGGAACCAGTTTTTCACATGATTGTTATGTTCATGTTGGAGCGGGTGCTTATATCTGTGGTGAAGAAACTGCATTGCTTGAATCATTGGAAGGCAAACGTGGCAATCCCCGTATTAAACCACCTTTCCCGGCTATTGCTGGTTTATATGGTTGCCCTACAGTTGTGAATAACGTAGAAACAATTGCTGCTGTTTGCCCAATAATTAATATGGGTGGCGAAGAATATGCAAAAATCGGAATCGGCAAAAGTACCGGTACCAAGCTTATTTCAGCATCCGGACATATTAATAAACCCGGAACTTATGAAATAGAATTAGGTTTACCTGTTGAAGAATTTATATACTCTCAGGAATATTGCGGAGGAATTATCAATGGAAATAAATTAAAAGCGGTTGTTGCCGGAGGATCATCGGTACCGGTATTACCGGCTCATTTGATATTAAAGACTGAAAAAGGCGAACCTCGATTAATGAGTTATGAATCATTAAGTGATGGAGGTTTTATATCAGGTTCTATGCTTGGTTCAGGAGGATTTATTGTGTATGATGAAACTACGAGTATCGTAAAAAATTTATACACATTCGCTCGTTTTTATCATCATGAAAGCTGCGGACAATGCTCTCCTTGCCGTGAAGGAACAGGTTGGATGGAAAAAATTCTTCATCGTATCCTTGAAGGACATGGTAAACCAAGTGATATTGATTTGCTTTGGGATATTCAACGGAAAATTGAAGGCAATACAATTTGTCCATTAGGTGATGCTGCTGCATGGCCTGTTGCAAGTGCTATTCGCCATTTCAGAGCTGAATTTGAAGAATATATTAATCATCCTGAAAAAATAAAAGATGTTAAACATTATTACAGTGTGAATCAGTTGGAGGGTGCTTAAATGGAATTACAAATTATTCAGAAAAAAATATTTGAAGTTCGTGGACATCGTGTGATGATTGACTTTCATCTTGCATCACTTTATGGAGTGGAAACTAGAGCCTTGGTTCAAGCAGTAAAAAGAAATATAAAAAGGTTTCCCGCACGATATATGTTTCAATTGAGCAAAAAAGAGTTTAAAGTTTTGATATCACAAATTGTGATATCAAAAACAGAGAAACGAGGTGGGACACAAAAACCTCCATACGCATTTACCGAGCATGGAATAACAATGCTTTCGGCTGTTTTGAGAAGTGATACTGCCATAAAAACAAGTATTGCTATTGTAGATGCTTTTATTCTATTAAAACAATTCAATAATAATTTTGAACTCTTGAATGAGCGAATTCTCGAGCTGGAAGCAAAATTTAATACGAAGATCGAAAACATCAATGAAGTTATAAATTTTTTGCTCACTCAACCTGACTTACTGTTAGCAGAAATGAAAACTGTTGAAAAAACAAAAAGAAGCACGATTGGGTTTAAAACGGAAAAATAAAAGATGTTAAACATTATTACAGTGTTCACCAGTTGACCGGTGCTTAGTTGTAAATTGTAAAAAATAAAAAAATGCCAAAAGTAACGATAGACGGCCATAGCATTGAAGTACCTGAAGGAACAACCATCTTACAAGCTGCCCGTTTGATAGGTGGTGATATTGTTCCTCCTGCTATGTGTTATTATACAAAATTAAAAACCAGCGGAGGTTATTGCCGTACCTGCATTGTAAAAGTTAGTAAAGGTTCTGAAAAAGATCCTCGTCCAATGCCAAAACCTGTTGCATCCTGCCGTACAATGGTGATGGATGGTATGGAAGTACAAAACACTACATCTCCAGACCTGTTGGAATCTCGCAAAGCAGTTGTTGAGTTTTTATTGATCAATCATCCTCTGGATTGCCCGATCTGCGACCAAGCGGGAGAATGTCATTTGCAAGATCTTGGCTATGACCACGGCTTGGTAAAAACACGTTATGAATTTAAAAGAAGAACATTTAACCAAATAGATATTGGTCCTCATATAAAATTACACATGACACGCTGTATCCTTTGCTACCGTTGTGTTAAAGTAGCAGAACAAATTACTGATGGCCGTGTTCATGGAGTACTTAATCGTGGAGATGTATCTGAAATCAGTACATTCATAGAAAAAGTAATTGATAATGATTTTTCAGGAAACGTAATTGATGTATGCCCTGTTGGTGCTTTAACAGATAGAACATTCCGTTTCAAAAGCCGTGTATGGTACGTCAATCCAATGAATGCTCACCGCAATTGCAAAAAATGTTCCGGTAAAGTTGCTATCTGGCTAAAAGCCGATGAAGTATTACGTGTTACCGCTCGTAAAGATAAATGGGGTGAAGTAGAAAATTTACCTGATGGAAATGCAGGTTGGATTTGTAACGAATGTCGTTTTGAGAAAAAGAATATTGCTGATTGGATAATTGAAAGCCCTCGTCAAATCGACCGTCATTCGGTGATTTCAGCTAACCATTACGAAGATTTAAGAAGTTTGAAATTAGATATCAGCAAACCACAAAAACAAATAAGTAAAAAATAATTTGAAGGGAACGAATTTTAAATTATGACATTATCATTTTTGATATATAAAACTATTCTTGTAGTAATTGTTTTTTCAATTACATTGCTGGTGGCTATGTACAGCACTTATGCTGAACGTAAAATCGCTGCATTTTTACAGGATAGAATTGGTCCTGACAGAGCCGGGCCTTTTGGTATTCTTCAACCTTTAGCAGATGGTATCAAAATGTTTATGAAGGAAGAAGTAATCCCTAGTGCATCTAATAAAGCATTGTTTATCATTGGCCCTTCTGTATTTATTCTTACAGCCTGCATGACAGGCGTAGTGATCCCTTGGGGCCCCCCATTAACTATTGGAGGTACTGAATATTCTCTGCAGATCACTGATGTAAACATTGGGATACTTTATTTGTTCGGTGTTGTTTCTCTTGGTGTATATGGTATTATGATCGGTGGCTGGGCTTCTAACAATAAATATTCATTGCTTGGTGCTATACGTGCTTCATCACAAATGATCAGTTATGAAGTAGCAATGGGACTTTCGATCATTGCATTGGTAATGACTACAGGTACTTTAAGTCTAGCACAAATTGTTGAACAACAACAAGGTTGGCACTGGAATATATTGATTCAGCCTTTAGGGTTTTTAATTTTTCTTATCTGTGCTTTTGCAGAAACAAACCGGGCACCATTTGACCTGCCGGAGTGTGAAACAGAATTGGTTGGTGGCTATCATACCGAATACAGCTCTATGAAATTAGGTTTCTTTTTATTTGCGGAGTACATCAACATGTTTATTTCCTCTGCAGTAATTTCAACATTTTATTTTGGGGGTTATAATATGCCTTTCATAGGGCGGTTTGTAAGTGATCCCAATGGGTTGGCCATTTTAGGAGTAGTATTTTTATTTTCGAAAATTTTCTTTTTTATATTTTTCTTTATGTGGGTACGCTGGACTTTACCACGTTTTCGCTATGATCAATTGATGAATTTAGGCTGGAAGATATTAATACCTTTGTCTATTGCAAACCTTGTATTAACAGGTGCTTGGATGATGAGATATGAGATTGCAGGATTATTTGTTAAATAAGTAGGCAAGTAAAAGTTGGCAAAAAAATAGTTGGCAGTTGGCAAATAGAAAGTTGGCAAAAAGAAAAAAGAAGTTGGCAGTTGGCAAATTTTGAAAGGTAGGTAAAGGAATTAATTAAAAATTAAATTGTTCTTTAAATATGGGAAGTTTCAGAGATTTGAATGTTTATAAAAAAGCATTTCAACTATCAATGTTAATTTTTGATGAGTCTAAGAAATTTCCAACTGATGAAAAATATGTTTTAACAAGTCAGATTAGAAGATCTTCTCGTTCTGTTTGTTCTAACGTAGGAGAAGGCTATAGAAAAAGAATTTATCCGGCTCATTTTATAAGTAAATGTTCGGATGCAGACATGGAAAATAGCGAAACGCAAGTGTGGTTGGATTTTGCTTTGTCGTGCGAATACATAACTAAAGAAAAGTATAATGATTATTTAAAAAGGTCGGAAGAAATTGGTAGGATGATTGGTCACATGATCGAGAATCCAGAAAAATATAAAGGAAAATAAATTTATTAAACATAGTACGTAAATTGCCAACTACTAATTTGCCAACTGCCAACTGAATAAAAAAAATGCAATCGTTAACAAATAGATCAAAAATTGTTGCTAAAAAGGAAATGACCTTTACTGAAAGGCTTTATTTACCTGCCATTTTCAGTGGAATGTTAATTACCCTTCGTCATTTTTTTAAACGTAAAGCAACGATTAAATATCCTGAACAAACAAGAGAATTCAGCAAAATCTATCGTGGTCAACATGTTTTAAAACGTGATGAAGCAGGTGCTGAACGTTGTACTGCTTGTGGATTATGCGCAGTAGCTTGTCCGGCAGAAGCAATTACTATGGTTGCTGCAGAACGTAAACGCGGAGAAGAACATTTATACAGAGAAGAAAAGTATGCTGCTACCTATGAAATAAATATGTTACGTTGTATATTTTGTGGCGATTGTGAAGAAGCTTGTCCGAAGGAAGCTATTTTTTTAACGGATAGAAAAGTAGACAGTCTTTATACAAGAGGTGAATTTGTTTTTGGCAAAAACATTTTGGTTGAAAGTCTTATAAAAGAAAAACAAGTTGATGTAACTGTTCGGGAAACACCTGATGTTGCTGGATTTAAAAAGCATAAAGAATATGCTCACAATATAGTAAAATAATTGTTAGATGATAGTTGTTAGATGTTGGTTTTTTCGGCATCTAACAACAAACAACAAACAGCAAGTTTATGATTACTACTTACTTATTTTATTTCCTTTCTTTCCTTGCAATAATGTTTGCACTCATGGTGGTATTCTCTAAAAACCCTGTTCACAGTGTGCTTTATCTGGTACTTACCTTTTTTACAATTGCAGGTCATTATGTATTATTAAATGCCCAGTTTTTAGCTGCCGTTCACATCATTGTATATGCAGGTGCGATTATGGTTCTTTTTCTTTTTGTAATTATGCTTTTAAATCTGAATAAAGAAACAGAACCTCAAAAGAGTATTTGGCTAAAAACATCGGCTGCTATGTCTTCCGGGCTATTGTTAGTTGTATTGGTAGGTTCCTTAAAAGGTGCTGAAACAATTGTGGCAACAAATGCCTTTAACTCAAATATTGGTTTGATTGAAAATCTTGGTAAAACATTATTCGGAGAATTTTTATTACCCTTCGAAGTAGCATCAATACTATTATTGGTAGCAATGGTTGGTGCTGTAATGTTGGGAAAAAAAAGTATTAAATAACTAAAAATAGCAATGAGCGCAATTCAGGTGGTTCCTTTAAACTGGTATTTATTATTAAGCACTGTATTATTTGCAATCGGTGTATTGGGTGTGCTTTTTAGACGTAATGCCATAATCATTTTTATGTCGATTGAACTAATGTTGAATGCTGTTAATCTTTTATTGGTTGCATTTTCAAGTTATCTCTCCGATAGCAAAGGACAAGTTTTTGTATTTTTTATTATGGCAGTTGCTGCTGCCGAAGTGGCTGTAGGACTAGCAATTCTGATGATGGTATATCGTAATACAAAATCATCCGATATAAATATGATGAATAAATTGAAGTGGTAAATTAAATAGATATGAGATCTGAGATATTAGATTTTAGAATTTCAAATGAAGCTTTACGCAAAGGTTTCTCAATTCTCATATCTCAATTCTCAAATCTTTACACCTTTTAAAAAAGTTATGATAAAACTCGTTGCGCTAATTCCTTTGCTTCCATTGATAGGTTTTATTATCATCGGATTATTAGGAAAAAAATTATCGAAAGGACTAGTTGGGATAATTGGCTGTGGCTCTGTACTAGCAGCATTTATTATTTCTTTTGGAATATTTTTTGAACTGATTGGCCAGGCAGAAAAAAGTGTAACTATTGATTTGTTCACCTGGATTTCCGCAGGCAAACTTTCAATTCCTTTTTCATTTTTAGTTGACCCTCTATCTTCCCTATTTTTATTGATCGTTACTGGTATCGGGTTTTTGATCCACTTGTATTCAACAGGCTATATGAGCCATGATGAAGGCTTTTCACGATTTTTTGCCTATTTGAATTTATTCATCTTTTTTATGTTATTACTTGTTTTAGGTTCTAACTACCTCATTATGTTTGTTGGTTGGGAAGGTGTTGGATTATGCTCTTATTTATTGATTGGCTTCTGGTTTAAAAATACAGCATACAATAATGCAGCAAAAAAAGCCTTTGTAATGAACCGTATTGGCGATTTAGGTTTTTTATTAGGTATCATTTTAATATTCGTAACCTTTGGAAGCATAGGCTATCACGATGTTTTTTTAATAGCTAAAAATTTCTCTTCCGGCAATCCAACATTAACAGCAATTACTTTATTATTATTTGTTGGTGCAATTGGTAAAAGTGCTCAACTGCCCTTATACACTTGGTTACCTGATGCTATGGCCGGCCCAACTCCTGTATCTGCATTAATACATGCTGCAACCATGGTTACTGCTGGTATATACATGATTGCCCGCTCAAACATATTATTTACATTAGCTCCATTCTCAATGGAAGTAGTTGCTATTGTTGGTGTTTGTACTGCATTGTTTGCTGCAACAATTGGTTTAGCTCAAAATGATATTAAAAAAGTTTTAGCCTATTCTACTGTTTCACAGTTAGGTTATATGTTTCTTGCACTTGGTGTTGGAGCATACACTGGCGCTGTGTTTCATGTGATGACACATGCATTTTTTAAAGCATTATTATTTCTTGGTGCTGGTAGCGTAATACATGCAATGAGTGGAGCTCAGGATATTCGTGAAATGGGTGGATTGAAAAAACACTTGCCCGTTACACACATTACATTTTTATTGGGAACACTTGCAATTGTTGGATTTCCAGGCTTTTCCGGTTTCTTTTCCAAGGATGAAATTTTAGCAAATGTATTTGAACACAATAAATTATTATGGTTCTGTGGTGTGTTAGGTGCTGCTATGACTACGTTCTACATGTTCCGTTTATATTTCCTCACATTCAAAGGTGATTTCAGAGGCACTAAAGATCAATTACATCATTTACATGAATCACCAAAAAGCATGACCGTACCACTTATGATTTTAGCAGGCCTCTCTGTTATTGGCGGTTTTGTTGGCATCCCGGAAGCATTAGGTGGAAAACATTTTTTGGAAGAATTTTTAAAACCTGTTTTCGAAGATTCTTCATTCCGCATCATTCATCACCTTTCACATGAAACTGAATACCTGTTAATGGGTGTTGCCATCACGGTTATGGCACTTGCTCTATATTATGCTCACAAGGTTTATGAAAAAGATAAAACTTTACCTGTAGCCGAAGACGAAGAACTGCAACCTTTACATCAGTTAGTTTATAAAAAATACCGGGTGGATGAATTATATGATATTCTTATTACACAACCCCTGAATTTTATTTCTGGTGGATTGCACCGGGTGATTGATAATCAACTTGTTGATGGGATCGTAAATAAAACAGGAACTATTATAAATTGGACCGGCACCAAAATTCGTTTGGTACAGTCTGGAAATATTGGATTTTATGTTTTTGTAATGGTAATAAGTATTGTGCTTATTTTGTTTACCAGAATGTTTTAGAAAATAAACGTTTATGCCACTTACGCCAGAGGTTCGGAATGCAATTTTTGAGAGTATAAAATCTGTTCTCGAAAAACAAGTTCCGCCAATGGTAGTAGGTAAAAATAAAGAAGGCGTATTTGAGCTGATTGGTAATAAACCTGTACCCTACGGATACAAAAAGGAAATAGTACCAGGTATGTATTTTTCATCAGTTGTTGCTCGAAAGGACATGGTCAGTTTTTATTTTTTTCCTATTTATTTCAAGGAAAATGAATTTAAAGACCTCATGCCAACACTGATAAAATGTTTGAAAGGTAAAACTTGTTTTAACTTCAAAAAAACTGAACAGGTTAACAAAAAAGAATTAAGTGCTCTACTAAAAAATGGCGTTCAAGCTTGGAAGAAGAACGGATACATGAAATAAAAAAATAGACTGATTTAAAATATATGATTACTTTAATATTAATATTTTTTCCATTGTTAACTGCCTTGTTGCTGTTAACAGTGAAAGTTGAACAGGTCAAAAAAATTGCATTGGCTGCTGCCATTGCAGAGTTTTTAATTTCTGTTTTTGCATTAACACAATTTCACTATAATTCAGCTGTTCAATTTGAAACAAATTTTTCTTGGGTTAGCTCACTTGGAATAAGCTTCCACATTGGCATTGATGGAATTTCAATGTTAATGATTTTGCTTACTACTTTCCTTGTTCCAATAATTATTTTGGCTTCCTTTAGCAACGATTGTAAAAATCCGACACTATTTTATTCCTTGATATTATCAATGCAAATGGCACTTATAGGCGTGTTCGTTTCATTAGACGGATTTTTATTTTATGTATTCTGGGAATTGGCTTTGATTCCAATTTATTTTATCTGTCTGCTTTGGGGCGGAGAAAACAAAGTGCAAATCACCATCAAATTTTTTATTTACACATTGGCTGGCAGTTTATTAATGTTACTTGGTTTGATTTATTTATACCTGCATACAGAAGGTGTACATTCGTTTGATATAGAAGAACTATATAAATCCGGACACAGTTTGGATGCCGTTCACCAAGGGTATATATTTGTTGCACTGTTTATGGCTTTTGCTATTAAAATGCCGATATTCCCTTTCCATACTTGGCAACCTGATACCTATACAACTGCTCCAACACCAGGAACCATGATGCTTTCAGGTATCATGTTAAAAATGGGTACGTATGGCTTAATCCGTTGGTTATTACCTGTTGTGCCTTTAGGTATTGAACAGTGGGGTAATGTAGCAATTATACTTTCAGCAATTGGAATTGTTTATGCTTCCTGCATTGCAATCGCACAAAACGATTTCAAACGTTTGATTGCCTACTCCTCTATCGCTCACGTTGGACTTATTTCAGCAGGTATTTTAGCGGTAAACATTCAAGGTATGCAAGGTGCAATGATTCAAATGATAAGCCACGGGATAAATGTGGTTGGTTTATTTTTTATAGTTGACTTGATTCAAAAACGTTACAACACTCGTGAAATAAGCCTATTGGGAGGCATTCGAAATGTAAATCCACAATTTGCAGCATTGTTTTTAATAATTTTATTGGGTAGTGTTGCGCTGCCATTGACAAATGGTTTTATCGGAGAGTTTCTTTTGTTGAATGGTGTTTATCAATACAGTGCATGGGTAGCTGCTTTTGCAGGATTAAGCGTAATAATCGGTGCTGTGTATATGTTAAGAAGTTATCAATCAATTATGTTGGGCGAAACCAATAGTTTAACATCCGTTTTTACTCCTTTATCAGGAAATGAAAAAACTGTATTAGTGATTTTATGTGTGGCAATTCTGGTTTTCGGGGTATACCCAAAACCATTGTT
>JAHEYA010000312.1 GCA_023251855.1 Bacteroidota bacterium | reverse complement strand
ACTCAATTCGGCTTTACTCATAATTAATACCAAATCAGCATCTACTTCACGTCCGTAATCCTGAATCATCTTAGGTATATCCTTACCTCGTAAGGTTTTTATAGTACATCGAATGCCTTTTTCCTTGATATATTTCCAAACTTGGTTAGAATAGGAAATTAATTTATTTTCAGTGGCCTCATCCTTTTTAGTTAGAATGGAAATAACACGAATGTCAGCATGGAATAATTTAGCCAATTCAACAGCTTTTGTAACCTTTTCACGGGTTTCTTTAGATAGATCTACCGGAAGTAATATTGTTTTACAACCGTCTCTGTGCACTTTGCCACGAATAGTAATTACAGGATGTTTTGATTCACGCACCATTTTAAATGCGTTTTTACTCATATTGTTGCCAAGCCCTAGTTGGGTGGTTAAGCCTATCATTATAAATAAAGGATTTAAAACATCTGCAACTTTATTAATTTCTTCATACACATTACCTTCTCTGATAATGGTTTCAACAACCTGACCTGATTTTTGACTTGCAATTTTTCCCAAATCATCTAACTTTTTTTTAACCGCAGTAGGATTACCCTCACCAACACTTAATAATACAATTTTTGAGCCTGTTAGCCGAGCCAGATTATAGGTCTGACTAAGTGCAATCATTGTTTGTTCGGTAGAATCAATAGGTACTAAAATGGAATTTGTTGATGTTTTGGTCATACTAATGGATGGTTATATTTTTTGCAAAAGTAAGAAAAAAAATTGAAATTGTTAATATCAAATGATAAAATTTAGGTAATCTTTCTATTCTATTCATTTTAATGGCTCATTCCGTATTAGATTCGTTCACACATTTGCGTATTTTTGCCTCGACTTAAGCATAAATTATCTTTTTAAAACCTAAAATGTTTGCCTTATATAAAAAGTATAGAAAATAGCTTTTTTTAATCCATGAGAGCATATTCACCTAAAGTTTTATTACTTATAATCTCTATTTTGTCTGCAACCTTGCTGGCTACTGCAGTTTTTGTATTTATGCCCGTTGAAACCTACAAATGGAGCATTATTTCGGGTGCTTTTGCCATTTCATTCCTTACATCTTTGGTGATGTTACTTTTTGTTAATTTTTTGATCGTTAAAAAAATTTACAAATTGCTGATAACGGTTAAAAATTTTCGCTCCCAAAGCGATAAACCACCTGTAAATATTAAATACAGCAATAATGAGATTGATAATCTTACTATGGAAATAATGGCTTGGGCCGATGATCGTAAGAATGAAATTGAACGTCTGAAAAAATTAGAGGTTTATAGAAAAGAATTTTTAGGAAATGTTTCTCACGAACTAAAAACTCCCGTATTTAATATTCAAGGATATGTGTTAACACTATTGGATGGTGGTTTGGAAGATCCTTCGATCAATAAAAATTATTTATTACGTGCTGAAAAAAGTGTAGATCGTATGATTACAATTATTGATGATCTCGAAGCAATTTCGCAATTAGAAACAGGTGAATTACAGATCGAACCTGAACGTTTTGACATAGTAACATTAATGAAAGATGTTGTAGATGCCCAGGAAATGAAAGCTTCCGAAAAACAAATTATTCTTACGATGCCTGAAGAGAGCAAACCGATTTTTGTTTCTGGTGATAGATTTAGAATACGCCAGGTAATCGTAAATTTAATTGTGAATTCAGTTAAATATGGCAAACAGCAAGGGGAGACAAAAATTCGGTTTTATGATGCAGGGGAGACTGTCTTGGTCGAAATTTCAGATAATGGAATTGGTATCGCTAAAAATCATTTACCGCGCTTGTTTGAGCGTTTTTATCGTATTGATAAAAGCAGATCGCGTGAACAAGGTGGTACCGGTTTAGGCTTAGCTATCGTTAAACATATTATAGAAGCTCATAATCAAACAATCAATGTAATGAGTACCGAAGGTGTTGGAACAGTATTCTCTTTCTCTTTAAAGAAAGGCTAATAAGAAATGTTAAATTATAAATGTTGAATGATAAATGAAAAAAAAATAATAGATATAATCCAATACTAACGATTAACTAATAACCAACAACTAGTAACCAATAACCATTACAGTGGCAAAAAGAAAATTAAAAAAATTTGCAGATGTGAATTCATTTCACAATTGCTTTTTCTTGTCATTTGAAGATGCTAGGGCAGGAGGCTTGTCCTTAAAAGGAAAGTGGCATTCCGATTATTTTAAAAATAATAATCCTATTGTATTGGAACTAGGTTGTGGTAAAGGTGAATATACAGTGGGTTTGGCTCAACGTTACCCAAATAAAAATTTTATCGGTGTTGATATAAAAGGTAATCGTATCTGGACGGGTGCAAAAACTGCTATTGATAATAAAATGAATAATGTAGCTTTTATCCGCACCCGTATTGATTTTATCGACACCTGTTTTATAAATAATGAAGTAAATGAAATTTGGATTACATTTCCGGATCCTCAACCTTTGAAATCCCGTATTCGTAATAGATTGACGAATATGATGTTCATTAATCGGTATGAAAAGATACTTGGAAAAAACGGAATCATTAATTTAAAAACAGATAGCGAACCATTTCATGAGTATACAAAAGAAGTTATTGCAGAAAATAAATTCGAATTATTAGATACCACAACTGATCTATATGCTGATGTTAATACAAGGGATGAGGCTTTAACAAGTATTAAAACATATTATGAAAAAATGTTTTCCGACAAAGGATTTAAAATATGTTATTTGAAATTTAGAATTTGAGAAAACTGCTCATTAGTCCGCATTTTAAAACTTTTAACTTTAAACTTTCCAACTTTAAACTTTCAACTGTATAATGCAAAAACACGAAGATTTTTTTAAAAACGTATATGCTGTTGTCAGGCTCATTCCGAAAGGCCGTGTAACAAGTTATGGAGCTATTGCAAAGTATCTCGGTTCTGCGCGTTCATCACGAATGGTTGGTTGGGCAATGAATGCAGCACATTCACCCAAAAACGGTTTCGTTCCTGCACATCGGGTGGTTAACCGCAATGGTGAACTTACCGGTAAAAATCATTTTCCTACACCTTTTCTAATGAAAGAACTCCTCGAAAAAGAAGGAATTAAAGTAGTAAAAGACAAAATAAAAAAATTTGAAGAAATCTATTGGGATCCAATGAAAGAATTGGAGTTGTAAAAATTTTCTCAAACTATTCTTTCTCCTTTCCTGCTTGCGCAAGCAGGAAAGGAGAGGGAAGGGCGGAGGTCTTTATGGTGTGGCCTGCGTTATTACATTTGAATTTGCACTGGTACCACAACCATTAGCTGCTCTTAGCCTGTAGTAATAAGTAGTAAGTGTGGTTAAACCTGTTACACTGACTGAAACTCCTGCACCGGCACTCGAATTTGTATAAGTACCAACAAATGTGCCTGTGTTGAATGTATTTGTTGTTGCAACATCTATATAATAAACGGTGGCACCTGTGGCTGCTGTCCAGTTAGCAGTAAATGAAGTAGCAATAACTGCTGATGCCGCATTTGCAACAGGGGCAACAGGAGCAGAAATAACAACTGTTGTGGTAGCGGAACTTGCTGTTGATGTACAACCACTTCCATTTGATGAGCGAACTCTGTAATAATAAGTACCTGCAGCCACTCCGGATACACTGAAAGTGATCAAATTTCCAACATACACATTATTGTAACCAGGAACAAAAGTGGTGAATCCGGCATCTGTTGCAACATCCAAATAGTGAGCTGTTCCACCACCCGAAGCCCAGTTGGCAGTGAAAGAAGTACAGTTAATGTTTGTAACTGCTCCCACAGTTGGAACCCCAGGAATTGTAGGCGCGGCAACTGTTACTATGTTTGAGTTCCCACTGGTACTGCATATATTAGCTGATCGCACTCTGAAATAATAGGCAGTATTCGGGGTTAAGCCGTTTACTACGAAGGAAGTCACATTTCCAACTGTCAGGTTGTTATAAATACCTACAGGGGTAACAAATCCTATGTCTGAAGCTACA
>JAHEYA010000311.1 GCA_023251855.1 Bacteroidota bacterium | reverse complement strand
AATGGAGATGGAATATTTAAATCAACAAATAATGGTGGGAATTGGACAGCAGTGAATACAGGTTTAACCACTTTAAATGTAAACTCCTTTGCAGTGAGCGGTACCACTATTTTTGCAGGAACATTTGGAGGTGGTGTATTTTTATCCACCAATAACGGTGGGCTATGGACAGCTGTGAATAATGGTTTGGCTAATACCAGTATACAGGCCATGACTGCAAACAGCACAAACGTTTTTGCTGGAACTTTTTATGGTGGAGGGATTTTTGGATCAGCAGATAATGGAAGTAATTGGGCTGTTGATTCAACAGGTTTAACAAATTTTTCAGTTAATGCACTTACTACAATGGGTACCAGTACTGTATTTGCAGGAACCTATGGAGGAGTTTTCAGATCAACTGATAATGCCGGACATTGGACAGCAGTGAATAATGGCTTAACAGATCATGATATAATGGCCCTTATCACATTAGACACCAATATTTTTGTTGGAACGGATGGTGGCGGGGTTTTTTATTCACATGATACCGGAAACACATGGGTAGCAGTTAATACCGGTTTAACAAACTTTACTGAATATTCTTTGGCGATAAGTGGACCGAATATTTTTGCAGGTTCCAAAGGATCAGGAGTATGGATGCGCCCACTCGGTGATTTCGGAATTCCGGCAGGTATTGAGAATTACAAGATAAATATCAGTCCTGTTAGTGTTTATCCTAATCCATTTAAAACTTCGGCAACATTTACTATTAATTGGAAACGCGGAACAGACAAGATGGAACTAATTGTTTATGGCTTGTTAGGACAAGAAGTGAAAAGGGTTGCAATACAAAACAAATCAGCTCAAACACAAACAGTTATAATAGACCGTATTAATATACCAAATGGAGTTTATCTATACAAGTTAGTTGAGGATTCTACTGTTATTGCAACCGGAAAGCTTATTGCAGAATAAGTGTTCAAGTTTAAACACCTAAATTTTATTGAATTCTAAATAGAAACAATATTTTTGCATTTATTGGGTTATTAAAAGTTAATGAAAAACAAAAATATTTTTTCGCGGAACATCATCGTCTTTTGTTGCTTTTTGTTTGTAATTTCCTGTACAAATACAAAAAATCAGTTTCTTTACCGGAAATGGCATAATATGAATGCCCGTTACAATGGTTTTTTCTACTCCCGTGAGTATTTTAAAGAATCTGTTACTAAAGTTGAGAAAGCAAACAAAAATGATTTTACAAGAATACTTCCTCTCTTTATTTATACCGATAATCAAACCGCTAAAAACTACTACAGCGATTTTGATAAAACGATAAAAAAATCGTCAACCGTTATACAGCGTCATGCCATAATCAACCCTAAAAGCAAGGAAGAAATTGCAAATGCCTGCAAATGGGTAGATGAGAACTATATGCTTATCGGGGAATCGCATCTATATAAACGGGATATGTTTTCGGCATTAGAAGTATTTGAATATGTTTCTAAAAAATATCCGAATCCTGAAGCAAAATATTATGCAATGCTTTGGTTGATCAGAACCCATAATGAAATTGGCAGTTTATCTAAATCAGAACCTATCATTGATGAGGTAAGAAATGCAAAAGATTTTCCGAAAGATAAATTTTTTCAATGTGAGTTTGCTCTGGTTTCTGCTGATTATTATATTAGAAGAGAAAGTTATTCAGATGCAATAATGCCATTAACCAAGGCAATCGGCTTAACGAAAAACAAAGCTACTAAGGCTCGTTACACCTATATTTTAGCTCAGTTGTATGAAAAAATCAGCGATAATATTAATGCTTCCAAATATTTTCAGATGGTGCCCGGACTGCACCCAGGTTATGATATGGCATTTAGTGCCCAGATGAAGCGCGCCACTTTATACGAGATACAATCCGGTGACAGTAAAGCAATTAAAAAGCAACTGATGAAAATGCTGAAAGACGAAAAAAATGCAGAGTTCCGTGATCAGATCTATTATGCACTTGCAGAAATTTCGGATAAAGAAAATGACTCTCCACAAGCGATTGCCTACCTAGATAAATCAATTAGGGAGAGTGTTTCAAACAAAACGCAAAAAGCTTTATCCTATTTAAAACGGGCAGATATTTATTTCGCTGCGACCAATTATAAATCTGCTGAATCCAATTATGATAGTGCAATTGCTATATTACCAAAGGATTATCCCAACTATTATGTGATAGAAGGAAAGAAAAAAAGTTTGAACCAATTGGTTTTCAATCTTACTATTATTTCAACTGAAGATAGCTTACAACGTTTGGCAAAACTAGGTGAAAAGGAACGTAATAAGGCCATTGACAATATAATCGACAAAATTGAAGAGGAAGAAAAAAGGAAAGAGGAAGAACGACAAGAACAATTGAAAAATCCAACACCGGTTGCTCAAACCCCATCCGGCAATTCCGGACAAAGTGCAAGTTCCGGTGCCTGGTATTTTTACAATTCGGCAACAGTAACTTATGGAATTGGAGAGTTTAATAAAAAATGGGGGATGCGTAAATTGGAAGATAACTGGCGAAGAAGTGAGAAAGAACAGGTATTAGCAACAAATGCGAACACCGAAGAAGAAACAACCGTTGATTCTACAGAAGTTAAAGAAACTGCATCAGCAGAAAAAGACAAAGACAAAAATAAAAAAGATAGAAATTATTATTTAAAAAAGATACCTGTAACTAACGAAGCTCTTACTAAATCAAATTTAAAAATTGTAGATGCATACTATAATGTAGGGTCAATTTATAAAGAACAATTATTGAACCTGATCAAGTCCATTGAAACATTTGAAGAATTATTAAAACGTTTTCCTGATAATAAGTACAAACTACCCTGCTATTATCAGTTGTATCGTATTTATTTATCAATGGGTAATACTGATAAATCGAATTATTATAAAAATATCCTGTTAAATGATTATCCTGATTCAGAATATGCTAAAATAATTAAATCACCGCAATATGCAAAAGATGTAATGGCAAGTAAAAGCAAGGTTGAAAAATTTTATGCGGAGACCTACCAGCTCTATTCAGAAGGAAAATACAATCCAGCATTGGCAAATTGCTTAACAGCCGATTCTACCTTTTCAAAAAGTTATCTGATGCCTCAATTTGATTTTGTAAAAGCACTGTGTATTGGCAGAACACAGGATATAAATGCATTTGAAAAAGCATTAACACAAGTAGTGATCAATTACCCGAAAGAACCTTTAAAAGATAAAGCACAGGAAATACTTGATTTGATAAGAAAGCAGAAAATGGTGCCAACTGCAAAAGATACAACATCTGCAAAAATGGATACTGCACAACTAAAACCCAAATTTATTTTTAAGGATGATGGTGATTATTATTGGGTAACAACTATTGTAAATGGTAAAGGAGATATAAATAAATTTAAGTCGAAAATTTCGGATATGAATGATGATTCTTTTAGTACTGAGGAACTGTTAATTTCCAGTATTTTTTTGGATATTAACCATCAGTTAGTGAGTATTAAAAATTTCAATGGAAAAACAAAAGCGATGAATTATTATAATTTTTTTAAAGACAAAAAAGCTGTATTTGCTGACCTTGAAGAGGGAAGTTATCAATCATTCATTATTTCTTCAGAAAATTATGCTGTATTTTATAAGGATAAAAATATTGCTGATTACCAAGAATTTTTCACCCAAAATTTTAAATAATTTTGTTTTTTCTATATTTTGAATTAGCTTCGCAACGATAAGTAGATAAATTTTCACAAAATGTTTAGTAAACCTATGGCAAAAGAAAACAATTCAGAATCACCATCCGTAAATTTGATTGGAGCAGGTACCATTATAGAGGGAGATGTTTCAACCAATGGAGACATACGTATTGATGGTTCCTTAACAGGCTCAATCACAGTAAAAGGCAAATTGGTCCTTGGCCTTTCCGGCAGTATAGATGGAGAAGCCATGTGTCAAAATGCAGATATCTCAGGAACAATAAAAGGAAAAATAATAGTATCCGAA
>JAHEYA010000310.1 GCA_023251855.1 Bacteroidota bacterium | reverse complement strand
CATCTTCGCCTGAAAAGCACGTCCCCTCAGTAAAGAATGGCACAGTTACATTGTCGGGATGCTGAGTGCTCATTGTTCTTGCTATTTTTCTCATTCCTGCAACCTCTTAACGGAAAGAATTTCCATCTATTATTTAATTCTAAAACAATTTTAATAAGTTATTAATTATACTAAAAATTACTGTTTTTATTACCAGTTATTTTAAAAATTTCAACCGCATAAATGCCGAATTATCACATTGTATAATTCGGAAAACATCAATAAATAGAAAATGCACGGATAATGCCGTGCATTTTCTATTTATTGATGTTTTTCCCCCAATCTACGCATCCACCGGGCAGAATAAGCAGCTATAAATAATTATTTCCAACATCTTAACTTTACTTCATACTCATCAAAAATATTTTTAAGACCATTCCAATAATCATTTTCGCTCCACTTTTCTAACAATTGGTTTCCATTTTTTATTTTCTCATTTACTAAAGAGCGGTCTTTATCTACACTAAGCAAAACATTAACGAGCGATTCTGGATTTTCAATATCCATCAAAAAAGCAGCATCTTTTACTTGATTCCGGAATCCTGGCAAATCAGAATAACATATTGGGCAACCTAAGGCAAAAGCTTCCAGTGGAGGTATATTTGTAGGTCCAAAATAGGTAGGCATAACTAAAGCAATTGATTGTCTATATAAATAAGGAATCTCCGTAGTGTCCGCATACCCAATATAAAAAATTTGACTACCTATCCCGTATTCTTCAGCTTTTTCTAAAATAAAGTTTAAGTTACCCATATCTGAACCGCAAAAAACTGCATTGATTATTTTCCCATGTTTTTGTTTTAAAATCCTTAAAGCATCAAGAATATAACGATGATTTTTATGAGGCCAGAATTGTGCTGGATAAAATATATATTCACCTGGAATATTGTATTTATGTTTAATGTCAATATAGTTTTTCTCGTAATCCTCTTCGGATATTTCTACTGTATTGGAAGGCAAAAAAGGTAAACTTACCACCCTATGTTTATCAATTCCATATCGTCTGATAATATTTTCTTTAGACAATTCTGAATCAACTATAACTGCAATTGCTTTAGCTAATGAAGCATTATAGAGTTTTTCTCTAACCTCAAACTCTCTAAAATTATAAACTTCTGGAAATTCCATAAAGTCTCGATGGCATAAATCCCAAACAGTAAATATGTATTTATGCACTGCTATTTGTAATGCAAGCCCGGAAGGTGACAAAAAATAAATTAGGTCCACATCTAAATCCAACAGATATCTGTCAAGCTTTCCATACTTAAATATATTGAATGTTCTAATAGATTTACAAATTAGTTCATTACGCCTGAAATAACTAACAAATTTATCAAAAACTGAAAGATTAATATATCTCGTATGGATACCAAGATTTCCCAAAATCTCTTTATTCTTTTTTACTGTTGTTAAAAATATAAAATTATATCTTTCATTTTTATACTTATTCAAAATAATGCTTGTTGATAGAGACTGCTGGAATCCTCCTCCACCTTGTAATTTCTGGTCAAAGATTACTGCTATATTCACTTTTGTACCACTATAATGCCATTCCAACTATTAAAACTTAGCTTTTTATCGACACTCATCCATTCCAAAATATCAAGTATTTCAAAACCAATGTTTTTAAGTATAAACTCTAACTCTGGCAAAAATAAATATCTAATTCTGTGAGTTTCTTTTAATTTATTTACGTTGTTATTTATTTTATCTTCTATAATTACTTCAAAGGTTACATCGACAATATTTTCATTTGGATGCATTACAGGAATAGCTATTCTATAAATTTTTAAATTTTCATCTTCTAACTCTTTAAGCCTGATAGATGGTCTATCTGTTAACACAGCAGGCCCATACCAGAAATCAAATATGAATAGCCCGTCGGCTTTCAGGTGCTCATAAGCATTTTTAAGGCTGCCATATAGTGATTCATTTTTTATTTGGTAGCTCATTACATGGAATAAGGAGACAACAACATCAAATTTCTTACCTAATCTAAAACTTTCTGATTTTCCTATATAAAAATTGATATTATGTAAGGTGTTTATCCTTGATTTTGCAATATTTATCATTTCTTCTGATACATCAATCCCACAGATTTTATAACCCTTTTTTGCAAACAGCACATCATGGTTTCCAGTCCCACATCCAATATCCAAAATTGTTTGAACTTTATTTTTTGAGTATTTTTTTATTAGATTCTCGATATAATCAACTTCCTTTTGATAGTCTTTATCTCTGTAAAGTAAATTGTAGTATTTTGCATAATCACCAAAAACACCCATCATTATTGTCCTAACTCTTTTCTTACAACATCTACCACAAAATCAATCTGTTTTTCTTTCAGGGTTAAACCACTTGGCAGATAAAACCCATATTTGTAAGCATGGTCAGTTTGGGGATAACTTTCATCAACAAATAAACCCATGTTATTTAAAACGGGCTGATCATGTAACCCTCTAAAAAAAGGTCTGGATGCAATACCATGTTTTTTCAATCGGTTCATCATTTCTTCGGCTGTAATTCCAAACTTAGGGTCGAGTTCTATTCCGTACATCCAATAAACAGATTTAGCATATTCCTTCACTGGCATAAACCTTAATCCTTTTATATCTGCAAATCTTTTCCTGTAATACTCACCTAACCTGATTTTAATAGCTATAAATCTTTCGATCTGTTCTAATTGTGCCAAACCAACAGCTGCTTGCAAATTTGTCATCCTGAAATTATATCCGAGTTCGGTATGATAAAATCTTTTTTCCGGTTTAAAGCAAAGATTTCTGTATGACCCAGCCCTTTCTGCATAATGATCATTATTAGTTAAAACCATTCCACCTTCACCAGTGGTAATGATTTTATTTGCATAAAAACTCGTTGCAGTTACTTCACCCATGTCCCCACATTTGAGCCATTTCCCACCTTTATACTTACTAAAATACTCTGCTCCATGGACTTCTGCTGCATCCTCAAGAATTTTGATGTTGTACTTTTCTGCTAATCTGAAGACTTCATCCATGTGTACAGGGTGTCCATAAATATGTACAGGCATAATAACCTTTGTTTTAGGTGTTATTTTAGACTCCATCTGAAATACATCCATAGTCCATGTCTCAGGTTCGATGTCAACCAGCACAGGCTTGGCTCCAAGACGAATACAGGCTATTGCGCACGATATGATGGTAAATGACGGCATTATTACTTCATCGCCTTTATCAACTCCGAGGGCATAAAGTGCTATTTCAAGGGCTGCGGTACCATTACATACTGCAATACCGTGTTTGGTACCCAGAAATGAGGCAAAACCTTCTTCGAATTTTTTAACAAATGGCCCTTCACTTGATATCCATCCTGTATCTATACATTCAAGTAGATACTTTTTTTCATTTCCATCAAGCAATGGTTCATTTACTGGAATCATTGTTCATCCTCAACTCTTAACTTACTCTTAACTACTGGATCAAATCTTATTTTATCCATTTCGCCTGCATACGGCCCCTGTTTTACCTCTATCATTTCTGTCTCCTCAAGCATCTCAATCCCATGACCACCGTAGGCCAATAATATAACATCGCCTGTTTCTAAGATATGACTCTCAAGATAGTTTTTATCATCATCATAAAAATCAATTTTCAATTTTCCTCTCTTGATAAACAAAACCTCTTTTGTAAACTGTACCTCTCGTAAAATAGCATTGTGTATATGAGGTGCAATAATATACCCTTTGGGACGATTCATATAAGCAAGTTGTTGAGAGAACTCATTAGGGGTAAAAAACTCAATACCTTCTTTTTTATAGTTTGCTTTTATGATAATTGATAATAATCTACCGTTATGAAGTATTTTTTGAATCATAAATGTCCTTTATTTGTTCGTTCTACAGGCTTTTGTGTGGGTACATATTCAGTTTTCCACAGTGGAACAGGATAGCAATTCTATAGTTGTAAAAATTTCTGAACCCTCTTGCGGCAGATTTTATCTGTTGTATTTTG
>JAHEYA010000040.1 GCA_023251855.1 Bacteroidota bacterium | reverse complement strand
AATGCGGGAGCTGTTTTTTTTATGAGTTCTACAAGTTGTTTCGAGTATTTCTTTTTGAAAATATCATACAAACTCATGTTCATTTCAAATAAAAGAACATAACAAAACAACAATGGAGCAAACATTACAGCGGTTGGTTTAGCTAATCCACCAATAAAAACAGGAATTAAATAAAGAAATGTTCTTTTGCAAAAAGGCGAAAAAACATAAAGAAAAAAACCAAGGACAATAAAAAAAGTAGATTGAAGATCGGAACGTGCTATGATATAATTAATTGTTTCTGCATTGGCCGGATGAAGCAGATACCAAGCAACTGCTATACCTGCAATATAAAAATTCCAATCATTTTTAAAAGCGAGATTAAGAATTTTATAAATCAAAAAGAACATTAACAAACCTTGCAATAAAAATATAATAAATGATGAAAGGTGAAAGTAGAATAGGTCGTATCCTTTACCCATCCAATAATCAAAAGCAAGTGAAGTACTTACAATTGGTCGGTACGACTGGTTTTGAGGCAATGAACTAAAAGTGGTTCCATCTTTAAAAAATAAAGGAATATTTTTTAAATCCTGAATAAATAAATTGTTTTCTACCGTATGGGCATCATCAAAGTGGAATGCATTTCCAAAATGATTAGAATAAGTAAGAATTACAGCTGCAATCAGCAGGAAGAAATAAACAAAGGTTTTGGTTTTGGATAATCCTTCAAATAATTGTTTAATCATAGCTCAGATAAGGTCAAATAAGGTTTTCGTAAAAGTAATAAAAATTTGTTTCCATTCAGAATGCCCTATTTTTTTATTCTATCACTCTTTCTGGTCTAATTATTTTTATTAATTTTGAATCCTGTAAATATACTTTTATTAATTCCATTTGATTTGGGATTAACATTAATTAACTGATTAACTTAAAACAAGAAATGGATACTAATTCAATGAATGAAGAAAATGTTTCTGTAACACCGGAGAACTCTCAGGAAACAAATAGTTTAAATACAAACTCAACAGGTTCTGAGTCCGGACAAGAAGAAAAAAAAGAGACTGATCCTTCAGCTAATAAAAAGGCGCGTACTCTTAAAACATTGGTAGTTGTTGTTTTATTATTAGCTCCAATTGGGTATATTTTTTACAAAACTACAGGAACTCCTGCTGTACCGGTTGAAACAGTACCAACTTCTCCCGTATCGGAAGTTGCTTCATCTGAAAATGCTGCTGCTACTAATCCAACCTTTTCTAATTTGCTGAATCTTTCCAATGTATATATAAGAAATGGAATGGCCGGAAAAAGTATTGAACCACTTCAAAAAGCAATTGCTATGAACCCTAAGGCTGCCGCTGCATACAGCAATTTAGGACTAGCATATACTTGTGTTCAAAAATACAAAGAAGGAATTGAAGCATGTGAAAAAGCAGTTCAACTGGACAGTACATTTCAACTGGCAAAAAATAATTTGAAGTGGGCAAGAGATGAGCAAAACAAACTGCTTAATGCTATTAAATCACTGGAAAAAACACCTGAAAATAAAAGGGATATAGCAACTAATAGTGGTCTTGGATTATATTATTTAAAACTCGAAGAATATGACAAAAGCATTGATATTTTTAATAAAGTGATTTCAAAAGACTCTAAAAATTCAGCTGCCTTGAATAACTTAGGAACCGCCTATATGCTAAAAAATCAAATTGATGATGCTATTAAAACCTTTAAAACAGCTATAGATGCCAACTCTGGTGATCAACTTGCAAAAAATAATCTTGCATGGGCTCTGGGGGAAAAAGCTAAAATTGACGCTACACCAAAGAAATAGTTCCATCTTACTGGTTATTGCTGAGGCATTGTATCATCGTGGGCGAAATAAAGTAATCTGTTGTTGATAGAATTCCTTTGGCCAACTTCCCAGCACAATGAACTTCATTTGAATATTTAGAACTCCATGTTGCAGTTACTAAACTTTAGTGAGAAATTTTTCAAAAGGGCAGCACTTGTTTTTTTTATTGGTTTATTTGCCGTTGGATGTTTTACTTTTTCTGATTATGGATTATTTGTTGACGAAGCCGCACAACACAATATTGGTGAGGTAAATTACAATTTTATTAAAAACGGAAACACAAAGGAATTACTTGCTTGTGATGACAAATATCATGGTCCGGCTTTTGAAATATTTTTATACGCAGCTGAAAAATTAGTTAATGTAACCGAAGTTCGCTCCGTCTTTTTATTGCGGCATGCATTAAATTTTCTTGTCTTTTTTATTGGAACTTATTTTTTCTATTTATTAGGGTTCAAACTTTTCAAAAGTCGTGGCATAGGTTTATTGTGCAGTGTTTTACTGGTTGCTTCTCCCCGCATCTATTCCGACAGTTTTTATGATTCAAAGGACTTGATAATGCTTTCTCTTTGTATCATTTCAACCTATACCACTTTTTTATTTCTTGAGCGCCAAACAATCTGGTTGGCTTTAATTCATGCGCTTTGCTGTGGCCTCACTATAGATGTTCGTATCATGGGTTTACTTATTCCCATTGCTACTATTTATTTATTTGTGATGCAAAAAAACAAACGGATCATTCCACTTTTATTTTTCGTTTCCTATACATTGCTTTTCACCATTGCATTCTGGCCTGTTTTGTGGATCAATCCGGTTCTGCATTTTATTGGAGCATTTAAACAGATGAGTCACTTTCCCCAACCAATCAGCATGTTGTACCGTGGTGGTTATGTTTCCACGATGCAGTTACCTTGGCATTATCTTCCTTTTTGGCTTCTAATTTCAACACCCCTCTTTTATATTCTTCTTTTCTTTACAGGACTTTTTTTTGCAGTTAAAAATACCTTGCAACAATTTTTGAACACACTTCATATTCAGTTCTTTTTATTCATGTTTGCAACACCTATTATGGCTGTTATTATTTTAAACTCCACAGTTTATGATTCATGGCACCATGTGTTTTTTGTATATCCGTATTTTTTACTCATTGCAGTTTATGGCTTTACAGAATTGATTCCAACATTAAAAAATAAGTCGATTCCCAAAATCATTATTTATTCAACTATTCTATCCATTGCATTTACATTGACTTTTATGATTGTTAATCACCCATTTCAAAATGTATATTTTAATTTATTGGCTGGAAAAAATGTGAGAGAAAATTTTGAATTAGACTATGCAGGTATGTCCTACAGACAAGGCCTTGAATATATTCTTGCCAACGATAAATCCCCAACTATACATATTGCCGCTACTCTTGGTGAATGTCAATTAAACTTTAGTATTATCCCGGCTGAAGACAGAAAACGCCTGTTCTGGACGGATAATCCGGAAACAGCAAATTATTATTTAAGCAATTTTAGATGGCACCCCACGGATTATAAAACGGGAACTTCCGTGTTTCAAGTAAATGTTGGAAATGAAAAAATTATGGAAGTATTAAAATTGCGATAATTTTAATCTATCTTTTTCTTTAAATTTTATTTTTTCTTAGTGCAATAAAGTATAGAAAAATAAAAGATGGAAACAACTGGAACAACAATCTATGCACCGAAGTAGAAAGGTAATAATATAAATCAAGTGGTGCTATGATTTGAATAAAGAAAAAACCGGTAAGCATTAAAAAAACTAAAATAAAATTAGAAATAAAACTTGGTTTGTTTTCTTTGATACTTATTCCTTTTAATACAATTCCTGCTAAAAATAACCACCACGGATTAAATACCCATTTACCAAATATTCTGAACTGTTCCCAAAACCAGTTGAACACAATCACATACCGAGAATAATCCATCAATTTGACCAATGTGGCTGTTCCTTGTGGCGCCAAAATACGGTTTGGAGGTGCTATTACAACTTTAAAATACACAACCAATAATAGTATAGGTATCATCCCAAAAAGAAAATATTTTAACTCCGTTAGTAATTGCTTGCGGTTATTTTTAAAAAGCACCAGCACCAATTGAGAAGCAAAAATACAAGCGATAAACATCAGACCTTCGCTTTTACTCCACGCTGCCAAGCCAGTAGTAATACCGGCTGCAACCATTAAACGTGGTTTTAAGGTTCCTTCACTTCGGGCAAAAGTTAATATCACAATGGTTGCTAAATAGAAAAAACCAACTGTATTATCTGCGTATTGAGAATCACCCATTATCATAAAAAATGGGGTACACAGCATTATTAAACCTGCAATAAGTCCTTCTGTTTTATTTTTGAAATAACCTACTGCACTTGATAATAAACCAATAGTGCAAAAAGTAAAAATAAACGAAGAAAGTACCGGAATCCAAATACTTTGATTTTGAAGCAGTACCCAACATTGAGCAATAAAGCCTTTTTGCAATAAGGGGTGATCAGGAGCAAAATCAGTTGAATTCATTTGATGAATTAAATGAGGCCAATATCTAGGTGCACTACTAATAAATTTTGCATTCAGATTCCAACAAGACCATGCATCCCACAAACCATGAGGACTTTCTATCGTATCAAAATAATAAACGCCAACATCCAGTACCCATGAATACAAATAAACTACAACAGCCAAAAGCAATAGTGGGCTTTGAAGCAGATCACTTAAACTACGTATCCCTTTTAAATTATTGAATTTAGGCAATTCGAACTGATGAACGGATTTTGGGGAATTTTTGATTTTTAGGATTAGAAAAATTGCTAGTCCTGTTTCAAATAATAATATGACTATGGAATTAATTCCAATTAAATTTAAAAAAATAAAAGTAGCGGACGAAAGTCCAACCCCTATTGGAAAAGCGAGATTAAATAAAAAACGAAAATTTATATTTTTAGTCTCTTTAAAAAATAAAAGACAGGATAAAAATCCAAGTAAAAGAGCAATTAATATTGAAAAAACGGCTATCATTTAGCAAGTATAATTATACCATTATTAAAGTCTTTTACAATGTGCCAACCATTCTGCAAATGAACATCTAAAGAGGGATCAAGATGCAAAGTATTGTATAGATTGCAAATAATAGTATCACAAGGAACATTATTTCTTAAAATTAAATTAGGAGCCAAATAATATTGAGTCAATGCGAAATGTCCTTCACTCAGTACATATGTTTCACCAACTTCTGCAACATAATTCATACGGGTAGGACTGGTAAACATTTTTTTTACTTCTGTAAAACGAGTTCCATAACGTGTACCGGAATCATTATCATAATTTTGTTTTGTATACTGGATAGGACTCGCAAACCTTTCCTGGTATCTTAAAAAGGTATTCCATTGTTGCCAGGCCATAGCACATAAAATTACAACACAAAGTGCTCTTCTTAAATAAAGTAATATGTATGAAATATAAACCATTACTAATTTTTTTGCAATCTAATTGCTTGAATAAGTTGTAAATATACAATTCTGTTTAGTTCTGATAAATTCATTCTAAAAACTTTTTAGAATTTTTTTAAAAGTTTAATTTTTTTTCACCTATATTGCCATAGGTTTTCGAAATAAAAATATGGTTAACATTCTAAATCACGTTAAAAAACATTCAGATATCTATGTTCTCAACTATCTGTTGATTGTTTTGTATGCTTTCGTTATTTTTTTTGTTTTAAAAATTGATATAAATGAGGAACTTTTTAAAACTACTGATTCATACACTTACCTTTGTGCGAGTACCGAATTTTACAACTTTTCTCTAAAAGGTCACACGTACTATTCTTATGTCCGGCCTTTTTTATACCCAATGCTTATTTTATTAGTTTACAAAGGACTTGGCGCTTTTGCCTTCTGGCTTTTACAATTTCTTTTCTGGATATTTTCTATTAATTGGACATTTCTGTCAATAAAAAAAATAACAAGAAGTACTATGCTCAGCTTTATTGGAAGTTTAATTATTGCATTAAATGTTTCATATAGCTTGTTAACCTGTCATGCCCTTACTGAAACTTCTGTTATTTTTCTTCTGTCTCTTGTCATCTATTTTGTGACTTTAAATTTTACAAAAATAAACACAATATTTTTTTTCAGTCGATGCTTGTTTATCCTTGTTCTTCTTGCAGTTATTAAACCTCTCTTTTATCCACTTTTCCTGTTTATGTTATTCATAATTCTACCTGCTTTTTATTTAAAAAAATACATAAAAAAACCAAAAAATTTTATATTCCTGTTTTTAATAATTGTTCCTATTATATTTCAACTAACTATAATGAAAGTGAAACAGGATACTTTTTCCTTTTCTCTAATTGGGTCCGGGGGATTCAGATGGTATCTGTTGGCTGAAGGAATTGTTGCAAATGAACACATAAGCTGGGAAGAGGCCAGAGACAAAGCAATGAATCATATGTCTGATTCCGAAGAAGTCTCTTATATATTAAATAATAAAATGATATATACCAACCTGTATTTCCAAAATTTACTTCAAAATATTAAAGCAATTCCATCCTTTGTTTTACTCCCGAAAGGATTTTCATTTCCTAAAATTGTGACATTGATGACAATTATGAATAGTATATATTTTTATATTCATCTGATTTTTATAATTCCAATATTGCTTTGTATTTACCTTGTTTATAAAAGAAAGGAAATGAATTATTATTTTGGTTTAATTCTAATTCCATTGTTTTTACTATGCTATATCTTCGGAACTATTCCAATCATTTTTAATGAAGGAGACAGATACTCCCTTGTTACTTTGCCTTTATGGGTTTTTCTATATAGCCTGATCTTTAGTTATTTGTTTATAAAAAAGAAGAAAGATAAAATTATTAATAGTTGACGCAAAGAATATTTACATGGAGGAACTGTTTGATAAATCTTTGGAATATGACGAAATGCTTAATAAAGGTATTTCACTGAGTGGAGAGGATAAATTTTTTTTCATCCGAGGTCGATTTAATGACCTTATAAAAAACATTCCTACAGAAAAAAAAATAAAAAAAATACTCGATTTTGGCTGTGGTGTTGGCGATGCAACTGTTTTAATGAAACAACATTTCCCCGAAGCTGAAATCACTGGCAGTGATACGGCATCTAACGCCATAGAATATGCACGCTATAAAAATAGTGAATGCGGAAAAATCAGTTATTTAGAGATCAAAAATTTTCAATTTAAAAGTGAATTTGACCTCTGTTTTGTAAATGGGGTATTTCATCATATTCCTTTGGATCAACGAGTTTCTGCTCTCAAAATGATTTATGATTCATTAAAGCCCGGTGGCTTATTTGCCCTTTTTGAAAATAATCCATTAAACCCCGGAACGAGAATGGTGATGAGCCGAATTCCATTTGACAAAGATGCTATTACTCTCACTCCAAATGAAACTCAAAGAATGCTTACTTCCAACGGTTTCAAAATAAAAATCAAACCTAGGTTCCTCTTTTATTTTCCTAAAGCACTTGCTTTTTTAAGGCCTCTTGAAAAATTATTTATCCATATTCCATTGGGTGCCCAATACTATTTTCTGGCAGAAAAATAAAACCAATTAACTAACCGATTTTAAATATGCAAAGCGGCCTTTAACAAGTTGCAATATCTTATTTGTAAAAAAACTTAGCAGTATAATAGTTCCTGATAAATACAAAACTATCATAGAAATATAACGTGACCAATGTTCATTTGTAAGGCCTATAGTTAACCTGTCCCAGATACTGTTAAAAACAAGTAAAGTTCCGGTAGTATAACAAAATACTGCCAGAAATATTGCTCCAGGATGCTCAAACAAATAATACAAAATTGTTTTTTTGGGTTTTGAGTTTGGTCGAAGTGTAAAGCAGACAACATTATACGTGATATGTGAAATACTTAATAGAATAATCCCAATTAGTGCTGATACAGCTGATACAACAAACCTGTATATCATCCAGTCTTCCAAAAAATGATTTTTAAAATAAAACAAAAATGGAGAAGCTATAATTAAAATTGCAATCAACAAAAAACAAAAAGCCAAAAGGTTGAATATTTTATAAGGAATGTATAAAAAAATATTTTCCAGTATCACCGATAAAAAACGCTTTCCATCTTTCCATATTTTTAATTTCGACTCCCCTTCACGCTCTAGATAAGGCATATCCTTTTCTAGAATGGTAAGATCGTCACTCAAAATTGCTCTTGCACTCATTGCTGGAGTGAAATGTAAACCATCAGGCAAAGGCATAATTTTGTGTAAAGCAGATTTACGTATAACTCTCATACCACTAGCCGTGTCTTTAATCCGTTGGTTTGAAACTAAAGAAAGTAGAATAGAAAATACAGTGTTGCCTATCCTCCTTATGAATGGCATTTCACTCTGCTTGTTTAACCTTGAACCTAAAGCGACATCAGCACCATCCTCAGTTATCAAGTTACACAATTTCGAAAAAAATAAAGGATCACAAGTTCCATCAGCATCTATAAATGCAAACAGATCCGCATCTTTTTTGCTTTGCCAACCTTCTTTGATTGCTGCTCCATATCCACGATTTTTTTCAAAAACAATAAGATCAATTTTGTCCAAATGGCTTTTAGCAATTTTTACCGTATTGTCTGAAGACCCATCACTGACAACAACTATAGCAACTGAAGTAACTTTACTATTTTTACAGATGAAATTTTCAGCATCTTGCACACGAAGTATTATACTCTCAATACTCTGTTCTTCATTCAGAGCAGGAATCACTATTAATAATTTCATTCTATATTAAATTAATGTAAAACCAATTTCATCACAGATTATATTTAAGAATACAATAAATTGCTCTAAAACCATCTTTCCAGCCAATTTTCTTACCTTCTTCAAATGTCCGTCCATAATACGAAATACCAACTTCGTAAATACGAATATTTTTTACTTGGGATATTTTTGCAGTTACTTCAGGTTCAAATCCAAAACGTTTTTCTTTCAGCACAATATTTTGAATGATATCTGTTTTAAAGAGTTTATAACATGTTTCCATATCTGATAAATTCAGATTTGTAAAAAAATTGGAAAGAGTAGTTAAAAATTTATTACCAATGGAATGCCAGAAAAATAAAATACGATGAGGACTTCCTCCAACAAATCGGGAACCATACACAACGTCAGCAACACCACCAACTACAGGGGCAAGCAAACGATTATATTCTCTGGGGTCATATTCAAGATCGGCATCCTGAATAATCAGACACTCTCCTGTTGCAAGTGCAATTCCTTTATGCAAAGCAGCGCCTTTTCCTTTATTCGCCTCTTGATTAAATAAGCGAATATTCAAATCGGCATTATTTTTAATATATAGTTCGATTACTTCAACAGTAGCATCAGTAGAGCAATCATTAACAATAATGATTTCCTTTTCAGCATTATTCAACAGCTGAACTTTAGCAATTTTATCCAATATTAAATGGATAGTTGGCCCTTCGTTATATGCAGGAATAATAATGGAAAGCTTCCTAAAACTCATATACAATTTTATTTTTTTCTCCAATAACTGAAAGCGTTTCAAGACCTTCTTCATCGTTTGTTTTAAAATCAAATTTTCTTACAACTTCTGTCATTTGCTTGCTTAACGCTTTAAACGGTACTATTTTTAGTGCTCTTATTGTTGTACAATTTTACAAGACCCGCCAATTTAATTCTTGTTCAAAAATAGTTATTTTAACTATTTATTTTGATAAACATAAATAATATTTCCCAATGCAATGTAAAAATCCAAATAAGCAAAAAAAAACTTACTTTAGCGCTATCACTGATTACTTGTTATTTAAGGTTCTATCAATAGAAACAGATTCTTTAACATTTAACCAGAATTAAAATATAATTTATTAATTTCTCAAATTATGAAAGTAGTAATATTAGCCGGAGGCTTTGGCACCAGACTCTCTGAAGAAACTGATATCCGACCAAAACCAATGGTAGAAATAGGCGGTAAACCAATTCTATGGCACATAATGAAAATTTATTCTCATTATGGTTTTAATGAATTTATTGTTTGTCTGGGTTACAAAGGTTATGTTATAAAAGAATATTTTGTGAATTATTTTATTCATCAATCTGATGTTACCATCAATTTATCTAATAACGAAACCACCATTCACCGCTCTGCTTCGGAAGATTGGAAGATTACATTGGCTGATACAGGCATCGATACGATGACAGGAGGACGATTAAAAAAAATAGAAAAATTTGTAAATAATGAAACGTTCATGCTTACTTATGGCGATGGTGTGGCTGATGTAAACATAAATGAACTCGTTCAATTCCATAAAAAAAATAAAAAAGCAGTTACTGTTACTACGGTTCAACCTTCAGGTAGATTTGGACTTCTTGATATTACTGATCAGAATGTTGTTGAAAGTTTTATTGAAAAACCAAAAGGAGATGGCAACAATAATTGGATCAATGGAGGCTTTTTTGTGTGTGAACCGGAAGTATTTAAATATATTAATGAAGGTGATGGAACAATCTGGGAAAGAGCTCCATTGGAAAATTTAGCCAAAGAAAAAAAAATTGCAGCCTATAAACATGCCGGTTTCTGGAAGCCTGTTGATACATTAAAAGACAAGAACGACCTGAATGAACTATGGAATACAGGTAATGCAGCTTGGAAAACCTGGAAATAATTTGTAGAATTAGTTTATGACACTCAACAACTTTTACAAAAATAAAAAAGTACTCATCACAGGAGATACCGGTTTTAAAGGTTCTTGGCTCGCACTATGGCTTACTCAGATGGGTGCAGAAGTTTATGGCTATGCTTTACCTCCGGATTCTGATTCAGTAAATTATTCCGCTTGTAAGATTGGAACCCTTATTAATCATATGGATGGTGATATTCGTGATAAAGAAAAACTGAATGAGTATGTCCTTAAAATAAAACCAGATATTGCTTTTCATCTTGCTGCACAGCCTTTGGTGATTGATTCATACAGCGATCCTGTTTATACATTTGATGTAAATGTAATGGGCACAATTAATTTTTTAGAGACAATACGAAAATCACCAAACACTAAAGTTGCTGTAATTGTTACCAGTGATAAATGTTACCAAAATAATGAAACCGGTATAGGTTACAAAGAAAGCGATTCCCTTGGTGGAAAAGACCCTTATAGCGCATCTAAGGCTGCTGCCGAAATTGTTTCTGCTTCTTATAGTCATTCATTTTTTAACAC
>JAHEYA010000309.1 GCA_023251855.1 Bacteroidota bacterium | reverse complement strand
TAAAAGAAAAACCAAATGGAATTGTACTTTATGGTGATACTAATTCAACATTAGCAGGTGCTCTTGCAGCAGCAAAAATTAAAATACCAATAATCCATATTGAAGCAGGCTTACGTTCTTTCAACAAATCAATGCCGGAAGAAATTAATCGCATCGTGTGCGACCACGTTTCAACCCTTTTATTCTCGCCAACAAAATCGGGATATACCAATTTGTTGAAAGAAGGGTTCAAAGAAAATAATGAGCCACCTTATACATTTGACAATCCAAAAATATACCATTGTGGTGATGTGATGCTTGATAACAGTCTTTATTTTTCAAAAGCTGCAGAGCAAAAAACAGAAGTGCTAAAAATTAATGGCTTACAAAAAGGTAAATTTATTTTAGCAACTATTCATCGGAATACCAATACAGATGACCCTTTTCGAATAAATGCATTATTCAGCGTATTAAATAAAATTGCTGCGGAAAATAAAATAAATATTATTATTCCTTTACATCCACGCACTGAAAAACTGGTCTCCAAACACCTTTCACCGGATTTGCAAAAGGCATTAAAAACAAATGACTATTTAAAAATAATTAAACCGGTTTCATTTTTAGAAATGATTTCTCTAGAACAAAATTCAATGCTTGTAATTACTGATTCCGGTGGGGTTCAGAAGGAAGCATTCTTTTTTAAAAAACCGTGTATCATCATTCGCTCTGAAACAGAATGGACAGAATTGGTAGATTGTGGAGCAGCTCAAATTGTGGATATTGATGAGAAAAAAATTACTGAAGCGTATCACTATTTTTCAAAAGCAAAAAATTTAAAATTTCCAGATTTATTTGGTGATGGAAAAGCTGCCGAATTTATTTGTGAAGAAATTTTGAAATTTATTAAATAGATATTAGAGCCTGTTTAAATTTGTTAAAACAAAAATACCTTTAGAATAATTTATTAGAGCAATGTCATTTCGACCGTAGGGAGAAATCCCCGTAAATGTTGAAAAAATGAGATTTCTCCCTACGGTCGAAATGACATATAAAACAAATTATGAATAAAATTTAAACAGGCTCTTATAAACATTTTGTCATTTCGACCGTAGGGAGAAATCTCATAAAATAGATTATGAAGCAACATAATTATTTTGTTTATATTTTGACTAATAAACATAAAACAGTTGTGTATATTGGTGTTACCAATGATATTGAGAAAAGAATTTATGAACATGAAAGTAATATTGGGAATAGATTCAAATTTACTTCAAAGTACAATTGTATTTTCTTAATCTATTATGAAAGATTTACTGAAATTAACCAAGCTATTGCAAGAGAAACGCAACTAAAAAAATGGCGGAGAGAAAAGAAAAACAATTTGATTAATTCAACAAATCCAGAATGGCGCTTTTTAAACGAAGAAATTAAAGAGCGATTTTATGAAAAATAAATTATGCATAAACTATAATAACCGTTTATTAAAATGGAGATTTCTCCCTGCGGTCGAAATGACAAACGATGCTACTCATATACACACATATAATTACTAATCGAAACAAGTATATTTTTAATCTGATATTTAAAGATACACTTGGTGTTGACTTTGAATTAACAAGTGATGCGGAAGTTTTCAGGAACTATTCCGAACCTAAACTAAGTTATACAACGAATCAATTGGACGATGAATTATTTTTTCTTTCCCGTCCACTGTTGTTTGAAACAGGAATCATTGAACAAAATATTTCCGTTTTCGATTATAATGCAAATAAAGTGTTTTATGCAACGGGAAAGCCATCTGTATTACCTTTTGATGTATTTGCAGCAAGTTTTTATTTGGTGAGTCGTTATGAAGAATATCTGCCACATATTCGAGATGAGCATGATCGCTTTCATCCTAAAGACAGCTTAGCATTTACAAATGGGTTTTTAAATAAACCAGTCGTAAATATCTGGATATTGTGGCTGAAAGAATTGATTCAAAATAAATATCCGGAATTTATTTTTCCTCAAAAAAAATATAATTTTATTTCTACTATCGATATTGACAATGCATATGCCTATCTTGAAAAAGGCCTTACACGTAGCCTTGGCGGTTATTTAAAATCCCTTTTCAACTTTAATATGCCAGAAATTGTTGAACGAACACGGGTATTATTAGGTTGGCAAAAGGACCCATATGATTCGTATGACTTCCAATTGAGTATGATTAGGAAGTATAAGCTTGAAAGTATTTATTTTTTTCTGCTAGGTGATTATGGAGAAAACGATAAAAATTTACCCATTGAAAGTGCCAAATTTAGAACACTTATTAAAATGCTTGGTGATTATGCGCAAATAGGTATTCATCCCTCCTATGGCTCCAATAAAAGCAAAGAACAATTAAAAAAAGAAGTAGAACGTTTGTCGAAAGTGCTTCATCGTGAAGTAACAAAAAGTCGACAACACTTTTTGAAATTAACATTGCCGGAAACGTATCGTAACCTAATCAATTTGGATATTACAGATGATTATACCATGGGATTTGCATCACAAATTGGTTTTAGAGCAAGTATTTGTACCCCATTTAATTTTTATGACTTGGATATGGAGTTAGAAACTAAATTAAAGATTCATCCGTTCGCAGTAATGGAAGGCACTTTGAAATACGAATTAAAAATTGATGCTGAAGATGCTTTGAAAAAAATAAAACCATTGATAGATGAAGTAAAAGCTGTAAATGGGCAGTTTATAAGCCTTTGGCACAACGACACATTAAGCGATCAGAAATTATGGGTAGGTTGGCAATCCGTTTATACAGGCATGGTTGAATACGCATCTTCTTAAATTTAATAAAAAAACGTGTCATTAAAAGCCAAATTTTTTGCTGTACTAAAAGAATATGCTCCCTCTATAATTGATTATGGAAGAAGGATAAAGAAAATAGTTAAAAATCAATTATTACAAAAAAAACGGAGAAACAATCAAATAATTAATAAAGAACAACTGATAGAAGATTTTAAAAAAATTGGAATTCAAAAAGGTGATAATGTGATTGTTCATACTAGTTTGAGCAAAATCGGTTTTGTAGAAGAAGGCGCTAAAACATTCGTAGATGCACTATTAGAAGTGATTGAAAAAGAAGGAACATTGCTTTGCCCTTGCTACGCACACAATACATTCAGCAAATATTATTTGGATTCCAATCCGGTATTTGATTTAAATAACTCCCCATCAAAAGCCGGCTCTATAACAGAATATATAAGAAAATTAAAAGGTGCTAAACGCAGTTTTCATCCAACAGATGCTGCCTGTGCTTATGGGCCGCTTGCAGATTATTTTACCAACTCCCATTTTGGTCAACTTACTCCTTACAATCAGAATTCACCTTATTTTAAATTAATAGAAAAAAAGGGTAAAATTTTAAATGTTGGTGTTCCTTTAAATACTTCCTGCACTAATTTGCATACCTTGGAAGATGCTGTGGATTTTAAGTTTCCCATCTATTATTCAAAAATTTATGAGGTCAAAATGATTGATGAAAACGGAATTGAACATACGATGAAAACAAAAGTTCATGATCCTGCATTTTCTTTAAAAAGAAAACCAAATGAATTAGAGCCCTTGTTTGAGAAAGAAGGAATACTAAAACATGGAGTTGTTGGAGAAACATTTGCTACATTGATTGATGCAAAAGGCTTGTTTGATGTAATGATTAAAAATTATAATGAACGAGGAGTTACAATGTATACACCACATGGGTCATGAATATATTTATAACACTTGATTACGAAATTTATTTTGGTAAAAACCACGGTACTGTTGATAAGTGTATTATATATCCAACCTCCGAATTGATCCGCATTGCCGAAAAACAGGATGTGCGTTTTTCATTTTTTGTTGATTCGGGTTTTATTTTAAAGTTAGATGAATTTAGAAAAAAATATCCAGAGCTCGAGAAAGATTACACCGCTATTACTGAGCAATTAAAACACTTATCCAGCACCGGTCATGATATACAATTGCATATTCACCCGCATTGGGAGGATAGTTATTATGATGGGAAACAATGGGTC
>JAHEYA010000308.1:3112-4035 GCA_023251855.1 Bacteroidota bacterium | reverse complement strand
AAATCTATTCACTAGAGTTTATATCGATTAAGTTTATATAGCATACTTCACTTTTAGCTTCAAATTATGCAGTCCACACACAATTAGCAGCACTCTGTCTTCCCTGTTAAATAACTTGGCCTTGAAATAGGTCTCACCCGTATGCAAATACATAGGATTGAGAGTGGTTATAATATTACTATGAAAACCCTACTTAAAATATCTCTGGCACTCAATATCAAAGCCGATGAGTTAGTAAAATTCGATTATAAATTCAAAAAAGACGACCTCGAAAAATTAGTGAATAACAATAAATCAGTTTGAAACATTCTGATTGAATTCATTGGTTTTCTTAATTAATTCAGGTTGTGACCTGCCAAACATCAAAATGTTGGTTGAAACAACAATTTTATAATAAGAACGTTCATTTCTTTTCTTAAATTTGCTTTACACGGGAGGAAGCATCAAAAAGTTAGAAATAGTTTTAACTATGCTTCAACCGATATTTTTTGTCAATAATAACTAACACTGTATCAAATACTTATAAAAAATTCTCGACTCCGCTCGAAATGACTGCGCATGTTGTCAGTTCGAGCATTCTGCGTTGAAGCAGACATATCGAGAACATTGTGTGTAGGGGTTCAAAAAAAAATTACTTGACTTAACAACATTTGGAAGGAGTTTAAATTTTAATTTATGAAAACACTTTATCTCGTTCGCCATGCAAAATCCGACCAGGGACTTGATGGAATTAGTGATATGGATCGCCCTTTGAATACACGTGGTTACCGCGATGCGCATACAATGAGTGAGATTATGAAAGAAAAGGAATTACATCCCGATCTTATCATTACAAGCCCTGCCATCAGGGCTATTTCTACTGCTCTTATTTTTTGTAAGAATTTCAAACTTAATTATTCTGTTATTGAAATTCATCCTAATCT
>JAHEYA010000308.1:0-3102 GCA_023251855.1 Bacteroidota bacterium | reverse complement strand
GTTGATAATTATCTGGATGTGATTGCTCAAACAGATATTCAACATAAAAATATCATGTTATTTGGTCACAACCCTACTATAAGTGAGCTTGCCAACAGTTTAATCAAACCATTCAATGAAAACCTCCCCACTTGCGTTGTTGTAGGTATCCGTTTACCCCCCAGTTGTAAGGATTGGAAAGATATTCATAATTCCACCGGAGAGCTGGCTTTATATGATTTCCCTAAAAATCACCATACGGAACAATAATTAACTTATTGTTAAGGTTATTATTTATTTTTGTACCCTTCGCTCTTATCGATTTCTATAAGACTATTACAATAAATTTGCTTTTTGATAGGAGGGAGGAGGATCTAGTGAGATGTAAAATGTAAAATGGCAGATGTAAGATGGTTAAAAGCCAATCGCAAAGACAAAATCCACATTTTTCATTTCACATCTTACATTTAACATAATACTAGGAGCCATAAAAAAATGCCAAACAAAAATATAGTATTAATAAATCGGGAATTAAGTTGGTTATCCTTCAATGAACGTGTATTGCAGGAAGCTGAAGACAAAACAGTTCCGCTGATCGAACGTCTTAAATTTCTGGGTATTTTTTCAAGCAATCGGGATGAATTTTTTCGCGTACGTGTGGCCACTTTAAAACGTATCCTTAAATATCCTAAAAAAACACATCGTTTTACCGGTGAAAACCCGGGAAGGCTATTAAATAAAATTCAAAAAATTGTTATTGAGCAGCAAAAAAAATTCGAGAAAGTTTATCAGAATATCATTAGGGAGCTTGAACAGAATAATATTTCTATCATCAGCGAAAAAGAAATAAGCCTTGAACAAGGCATATTTATTCGAAAATTTTTTCATAAAACGGTAAAACCATCTCTTTTTCCGATAATGGTTGATAATTCTTCCAAATTCCCTTTTTTAAAGGATAAATCCGGCTACCTGATCGTTAAATTAGGTCGAAATGAAAAAGCAAAAAAGAATAAATATGCACTGTTAGAAGTCCCAACCGATAGTATTTCCCGCTTTGTTGTATTGCCAAAAGAAAATGAAAAAAAATTTATTATTCTGTTAGATGACGTTATCAGATACTGTTTGAAAGATGTTTTCAATAATTTTATTTATGACTATATCGAAGCCTACAATATAAAGATTACAAGGGATGCCGAGATTGATATTGATAACGACTTGTCAAAAAGTTTTGTTGAAAAAATATCCAAAGGATTAAAAGAAAGAAAAAAGGGGCAACCGGTACGTTTAGTATATGATAGTGAGATAGCACCTGATATACTTGCTTTTATTATGAAAAAAATAAAACTCCGGAAAGAGGATAATCCTATTCCCGGTGGGCGTTATCACAACTTTAAAGATTTTATTTCTTTCCCGAATATTGGAGAATCAAGTTTGAGTTATAAAAAAATTTCTCCTCTCTCACATCCTGATCTCCCTTCAGGAAAGGCAGGTATAAAGGATGTTCAAAGCTTTTTTAAGATACTCAAAAAAAAGGATGTGTTACTTTCTTATCCCTATCAATCCTTTGATCATATCATTGATTTTTTGAGAGAAGCCTCAATAGACCCTAAGGTTGAATCAATAGCAATTACACTTTATAGAGTTGCAAAAAATTCAAATGTTGTTAAAGCACTCATAAATGCACTTAAAAATGGCAAACAGGTAACTGCTATTGTTGAATTGCAAGCCCGTTTTGATGAAGAAGCCAATATCTATTGGGCAAATAAACTCCAGGACGAAGGAGCTAAAGTGATTTATGGTGTTCCCGGGTTAAAAGTGCATACTAAACTATTTTTGATCACCCGTAAAGAGGATAATAAAATTATAAGTTATGCACACATCGGAACCGGCAATTTTAACCGTGATACAGCATCTATATATACTGATCACAGCTTGCTTACTTCGGATAAACGTATCACTGATGAAGTGGCAAAAGTAGTTGGTTTTTATTCCAATAATTTTAAATCCGGAACTTATAAACATTTATTAGTTTCTCCGTTCTTCATGAGAAAAGAAATTGTAAGTCTTATCAATAAAGAAATTCAGAATGCTAAAAAAAATAAACCGGCAGCAATATTTTTAAAACTGAATAACTTAGTTGATTCTGAAATGATTAAAAAGCTATATGAAGCCAGTTCAGAAGGTGTACAAATTAAGTTGATTATTCGGGGCATTTGTTCATTGGTGGCAGGGGTTAAGGGCTTGAGTGAAAATATTGAAGCCATAAGCATTGTTGATAAATATTTAGAACATAGCCGTATTTTAATTTTTTTGAATGGTGGCAAGGAAAAATATTATTTATCTTCGGCCGACTGGATGTTACGTAGTTTTGATTTTCGTTCTGAAGTGGCGGTTCCAATTTATGATATCGCTATCCAGCAACAATTACGCAGTATTTTTGATATTCTGTGGGCAGATAATACAAAAGCACGTATTTTGGGAAGTAACCAAAGTAACCAGTACAGGAAACACAATACCAAACACAAAGTACGGGCTCAGGAAGCTCTTTACACGCTATTAATCTCTAAAAAGAACTGATCCGACATTGAAATTTGCAGCAATTGATATAGGTTCAAACGCAGTAAGATTGCTATTTAGCAATGTTTATGACGACAAAGGCAAAATTTATTTTAAAAAAGCCGAACTTATCCGAATTCCTTTACGTTTGGGAGAAGATTCCTTTCTGAACGGCAAAATCTCAGCAAAAAAAATCGATAAATTAGTGAAGTCAATGAAAGCTTTTAAACAGCTTATTGATGTGTATGATGCTATTGATTACCGTGCTTGTGCCACATCAGCAATGCGTGATGCCGAAAACCGATGGGATATTATTGAACGTGTTAAAAAGGAAGCTGAAATTAAAATTGAACTGATTGATGGTAAAACCGAAGCTGATATTATTTACTCCAATCATATTGAAGAGCATTTAGATAAAAATAATGCATATTTATATATAGATATTGGAGGAGGAAGCACAGAAATAACATTATTCTCGAAAAACAAAGCTGTTGTTTCTCAATCTTTCAATATCGGAACCATACGGATGCTTCATAACCAGATCGAGAAAGAATATTGGAGCTATTT
>JAHEYA010000307.1 GCA_023251855.1 Bacteroidota bacterium | reverse complement strand
AACTGCTGAACTTTTAAACAAATTATAAACTAAAAAGGCTTATGAGCAAAAACTTAGTGATAGTGGAGTCTCCTGCAAAGGCGAAAACGATTGAAGGATTTTTAGGAGAAGGGTTTACAGTTAAGTCGAGTTATGGCCATGTTCGCGATCTTGCAAAAAAAGGATTTGGGATAGATATTGAAAACGATTTTACCCCCAACTATGAAATATCTCCTGATAAAACTAAAGTTGTAGCTGAATTAAAAAAACTTGCAAAAGGTGCTGAAACAGTGTGGTTGGCAACAGATGAGGACCGTGAAGGGGAAGCAATTTCCTGGCACTTATTCGAATCATTAAATTTGGATAAGAAAAAAACCAAACGTATCGTTTTTCACGAAATCACTAAAACAGCTATCAATAATGCAATTGCGAATCCTCGCACTATCGATAAACATTTAGTAGATGCTCAACAAGCTCGAAGAATACTTGATCGTTTAGTAGGTTTCGAACTTTCTCCTGTTTTATGGAAAAAAATTCGCCCCTCCCTTTCTGCCGGGCGGGTTCAATCAGTTGCCGTGAGATTGATCGTTGAAAAGGAACGTGATATTATGAATTTTAAAAGTACTTCTTCTTTTAAAGTAACTGCTAATTTTATCTCCAACAACTCAACTGTAAAAGCAGAACTCGGAACTAAATTTAAAACACTTGAAGAAGCTACCGCTTTTTTGAAAAAATGTGCAACAGCTGATTTTACTATCGAAAGCGTTGAAACAAGACCTTCAAAAAAATCTCCTTCTGCACCCTTTACAACGTCTACTTTACAGCAAGAAGCAAGTCGTAAACTTGGTTTTTCAGTATCCCAAACAATGGTTGTTGCTCAGCGATTATATGAAAGTGGAAACATAACTTATATGAGAACTGATTCTGTGAACCTTTCAGATACCGCAATAAATCAGGCTAAAGAAGCTATTACTGGAAATTATGGAGCAAAATATCTGAATGTTCGTCAGTATAAAACAAAATCAAAAGGTGCACAAGAAGCTCACGAAGCAATTCGTCCTACCTATATTGATAAATCAACAATTAGTGCCGATTCAGCTGATAAACGTTTATATGAATTAATATGGAAACGTACCATTGCTTCTCAAATGAGCGATGCTGAATTAGAAAAAACTACTGCGGTCATTACTGTTTCAAATGCCACTGAAAAATTTGTTGCTCAAGGCGAAGTATTAAAATTTGATGGTTTCTTGAAAATATATATGGAAGGAACCGATGATGAAGATGAAGAAAACCAAGAAGGAATGCTGCCTCCAATGAATATTGGTGAAAAATTGAAAGCCAATGAAATCACTGCAATGGAGCGCTACACCCATCATGTTGCGCGTTTTACCGAAGCTAGTTTGGTTAAAAAATTAGAAGAGTTAGGTATTGGCCGACCATCTACTTATGCACCAACCATTTCAACAATTCAAAAACGTGAATATGTTGTAAAAGAGGATAGAGAAGGGGTTCAGCGTAATTTTAATGTTGCTATTTTAAAAGAAGGTAACGTTTCTCAAGAGATTAGAACAGAAGGTACCGGAGCTGAAAAGTCAAAATTATTTCCTACTGATATCGGAATGGTAGTAACCGATTTTTTATTGGCTCAGTTTCCACAGATCATGGATTTTAACTTCACAGCTCGAGTTGAAGAAGAATTTGATGAGATCGCTGAAGGAAAAATTTCCTGGACAAAAATGTTGGCTGAATTCTATACGCCATTCCATAAAAATGTTGTTGATACTTCTGAAAATTCTGAACGTGCATCCGGTGAACGTTTATTGGGTGTTGATCCTGTTACCGGAAAAAATCTGTATGTACGTATCGGTCGCTTTGGCCCTATGGCACAGCTTGGAGAAGGTAATGATGAAAATAATAAACCTAAATTTGCCGGATTACGAAAAGATCAACGTATTGATACCATCACCTTCGAAGAAGCGATGGATCTGTTCAAATTGCCTCGCGTTGCTGGTGTGTTCGAAGATAAAGATATGGTAATTGCAATTGGTCGTTTTGGCCCATATGTGCGCCATAACAGTGTTTTTGTTTCGTTGAAAAAAGAAGATGATCCGATGACCATATCTTCTGATCGTGCTATAGAATTAATACTTGCAAAACGTCAGGCCGAAATTGATAAATACATTAAATCATTTCCTGAAAACTCTGGAGTACAGCTGTTAAAAGGACGTTGGGGTCCATACTTAGTTATCGATAAAAATAATTTTAAGTTGCCAAAAGGAGTTGATCCAATTGCATTAACGCTGCAGGAATGTCTTGATATTGCTGCTGACCCCAAAAATGCGAGTAAAGGAAATCGTTTCAAGAAAAAAGAAACAGCAAAACCATTTAAACAAGCAGTAGCAAAGAAAGTAGCTCCTAAAAAAGCTACCACGAAAAAAGTAACAACAAAAAAAATAGCAAAAAAAGCAATCGCAAAAAAATAATAGGAACCCGAAAGTCTTGAACTTTAAAACTTTGAACTTTAAACTATAGTTAACTTGCAAGAATATTTTACATCTATTGATATTACTAAGTTTAACGAGGTTGATACCTATACCGATTCTTCCTACGCAAAAGTAATCAATGCCTATATTCAGGGTGCTGATTTTCCAAGCCTCCAAAATATTCACATTGCAATTATTGGAGTAGAAGAAGATCGGAAAGCCTTAAAAAATAAGGGTTGTGGATTAGCTGCTCATGTTGTTCGTAAAAAATTTTACAAATTATTTCAAGGAAATTATTCAACAAAAATTGTTGACCTTGGTAACATTAAAAAGGGAAATACTATTGACGACAGCTATTTCGCACTCACTGATGTACTTTCTCAATTACTCAAAAAAAATATAGTTCCAATTATTATTGGTGGCGGACAAGACCTGACTTATTGCAACTATGCCGCATACAAAAGTCTTGAACAAACCATAAATATTGTTGCCATTGACTCTTGCTTTGATATTGGTGATGGTGAAAAGGAATTGAACTCACAGAGTTATCTGAGCAAAATAATTTTACATCAGCCCAATATTCTTTTCAACTACAGCAATGTTGGATACCAAACTTATTTTGTAGAGCAAAATGCAATCGAATTAATGAACAAGCTTTATTTCGATGCTCACCGTTTGGGTCAGGTAAGGGCAAATATGGAAAATGTAGAGCCTATTGTCCGTAACGCAGATGTGGTTAGCTTCGATATTTCTTCCGTTCGCCAAAGTGATGCTCCCGGAAATGGGAATGCTTCCCCAAATGGATTTCATGGTGAAGAAGCCTGTCAGATTGCCCGGTATGCCGGATTAAGTGATAAACTTTCTTCGATTGGCTTTTATGAAATAAATCCATCTTTTGATACCAATGAACAAACTGCTCACCTTGTTGCACAAATGATTTGGTATTTTGTTGATGGGTACTATAATCGAAAAAAAGATTACCCGATAATTGATAAATCAGAATACACAAAATACAGGGTATCAATCAAAGATCATAATCATGAAATTGTCTTTTATAAAAGCAATAAAAGCGACAGGTGGTGGATGGATGTACCTTACCCTGTAAATCATCAGATAAAATATGAACGTCACCATATGATTCCTTGTTCTTACAGCGACTATGAAACAGCTTGCCGGGATGAAATGCCCGACAGATGGTGGCAAACATATCAGAAATTAGGTTAGCTCAGAAAAATTATTTGGATTATTCAACAATAAAATGTTGAAAAAATTTGTTTTTACAAACATTATACTTAATTTAGCGACCTGAAGTATCGTGAAATTGATAACGATTGTTAATTTTTTACAAGTAGAGTATGAGAAAAAACCTGATTACTGGCGCATTAATGATTACTGGATTAGTGACATTTGCTCAGCAAGATGCACAATTTAGTATGAACATGTTCAACCGCTTATCCGTTAATCCGGGCTATGCAGGTATGAACAAAGCTCTTTGCGGCACTTTACTTTACCGTCAGCAATGGACTAATTTCCCCGGTGCACCTAAAACAGGACTTCTAAGTGTTGATTTTGGCGA
>JAHEYA010000306.1 GCA_023251855.1 Bacteroidota bacterium | reverse complement strand
ACCCGCTTTTATATCTTTTTCCGAAGCGACAGCTCTTGCTTTGTACTCTTTTGTAGTCATAGGTTTTAACCTTGATTCATAACTTTTTTTACGTGCAAATTTCAATATGCTTTTTATAGTTTGAATCAAACTTTCGTCTTGTATTTCTTCCAACTCCTTTTTGATGGTGTTGATTTCTATTTGAATGTTCATGTTTTTTTGCTTTGGATAATACAAATTTAAAGATTTTATTGTGAATCTTAACTTTTCCAAAGTTTAAAACTTTGGAAAAGTTCAATTGCATGTAGAAATGCGGGAGCAAATTATAAAAATCACGCCATGGTTTTTATGAAAAAACCCCTCAATGAGGGGTTTTTTTTGTGAGTATTAATGGATAACATCTCAACTATTTGATGTTATAAGGATTTTAAAAGTTCGTTGTGGGTACTGCCCTGAAACAAAATTCGCAGAAAAAAATACAAAAAGTTTCATTTTAACGAAACTTTAACTATCTTTGCTTCAATGTATAAATATACTGATGAACAAACATTTTGAAGTCCTTTTTTTAGACGAGGCATTTGAATTTTTAAACGGTTTAGAACGGAAACATTACGAAAAAATACTTTACAACATTCGTAAATCTCAAATTGAACTTGACCGTGAACTTTTCAAAAAACTTTCGGACGACATTTGGGAATTTAGGACGTTTTATCAAGGACTTCAATATCGACTGTTAGCCTTTTGGGACAAATCTTCTACAACTGATACTTTGGTTGTTTCGACACACGGTTTTGTAAAAAAAAGAAGCAAAGTTCCGGACAAAGAAATTCAAAAAGCGGTTAATATTAGGATAAAATATTTAGCAGATAAACAAATTAAAAACAATACAAAATGAAATCATATACCTTAAACCAAGTGCAGGATAAACTAATTGGTAAAATTGGGACTGCTGAACGAGACATATTTGAATACGAACTCCAATTGGAATTAATTGGAAAAGCCATCAAACAAACACGACAAGAACGACACTTGACACAGGAAGAACTCGGAAAACTAATTGGCGTTCAAAAGGCTCAAATTTCTCGTCTTGAAAACAATGCAAGTAATGTAACAATGGATACGTTGTTAAGGGTTTTTACTGCACTAAAAGCAAAAATCAAACTTCAAGTAGAACTACCTAATCTAAACATTAGCCTTGGGCAATAATACGACTGCTCAACTTTTCAACCTACTTACTACATCTTCAACACCTTCACTGGAGCCGTTATTTCCGTTCCATTGTTTATCCTTACAAAATAGATCCCTGCACGTAATGAAGTATTCAGCAGTATTGTTCCTGATGCTTGTGTGATGGATAGTGTATTAACGATCCTACCTGTTACATCAGTAATTGTGATAGATGCACCGGCAACTAACTTAGTTTGCAATTTATAATCTATAGTGGTTTGTTCTGAAAAAGGATTCGGATAAACCTGAAACTTTGAACTTTGAACTTTAAACTCATCTCCTATCCCATTAGGGCTACCGGTAATCAAAAATTTATCAAACCCTGCTTCAACAATATGTCCTGGAGCATTATCAGCTGTTCTTACAATTACTCTCATCGTAGCTGTTGGTGCAATAAAATCGGATATTTTAAAGGATTTATGCACCCATGTTGAATTTCCGGTTGTAGTAGCCAATACAAATTCCATTAAATGGGTAGTTGAACCATTGCTTAAAAAAATACTCAGCGAGTCGTTTGGTGAGCCTGAGCCACCACTATTGAAGAACCAACGAGAATACTCCAGATAAGGGTTGATATATCCTGTAAGGTCAAATAAAGGGGATTTTAAGGTAGTAGAACCATTATCCACATCATCATCGGATGCGTTAATCGCGTTATTTCCGGTTACATAAGCCATATTAGAACAATCGGTAGTTACATCAACACCCGGGTTTGCAGGAGTACCGTTAAAATCAGTTCCAAGAGGTATTCCTCGCTCCCAAGCACCAGTAGTCGCATCACCGGAGACGGTCCAGCCGAAATCCAGCGCAAAATCATCATAATAGCCTAAGTTGAGAGGATAGATTGGAGAGTTATTCGACTGGTTGATGGTTTGACTGCTGGCGCAATAGGTTTTATAGCCCCACTTACCTGCATAAACGCTATAATCAGTAGCACTTAACACATTGCAGCTTGTAAAAGTTCCACTGCCATTACTTACAAAATTATAGGAATTTACTGTATCACTGATATTCACTTTTACTCCCGAAATAGCTGTAGATGTTACTGAATCGGTTGTTAAACCATTTACCGCTATTGTATTAAAAGGGACTAAAGCAACATTCAAATTGGTGACTATACCATGGGTTAATACCACTCCTGATATGGTTTTACTGGTATACCCCGGTTTTGAAACTACCACGGAGTATGTACCTGCTTGTGGTGTTCCTGTTCGGTATTGTCCGGTTAAATCAGTTGGTTCATTAATATTTACAGCTGTTATGGTTATATGTGCGTTATTCAGTTGCACCCCACAAGCACTGTCAGTTACAACACCTTCCAAATAACAAGCACGTACATAGGTTGGAGTGAACACAAATAAACCTTCATTGATATTGGAAACCACAATATTACCGGATGGTAAAAAAGGATATACTCCCCAATCACCATCAAATCCGCCACCGGAGCCAGCTGTGAAGGTATCGTAATTGCCAACTTGAACTAAATTTTGTGGTCGGCCTACATCTACAATCGTGAAACCATCTTTATACCACGATGTAACTGCATAATCATTATTTTGAACACTAATGATGTGCGTATTATGAACTATTGAATTGGAGCCCGGATTAGACTGTATCCTATCCAACTCGGTAATATTTGAAAGATTAGAAATATCGTAAGCAGTTAAAAATGAATTATCAACTTCATCCGTAGTAAACAACACTTTGCTGTTTTTGGAGAGCCATGTATTGTGTGTAAAATTATTGGGAGTAAATTGATTTGCAAGTTCAACAGGTGCGGATTTATTGGTGAAATCGACTACTGAGAAATATCCTGAATAGATATGTCCGGCATACAAGGTATCATTTCTAACATACCCATCATGCACATAAGCAGAGTTACCCGACCCAACCTGATATTTACCTGCATACGTTGGATTCCAGGGGTTGGTCAGATCAACAGCTATTGCACCACCACCAAATAAAGTACTTCCATATAAATAGGCAAAATGACCATCAATATGAAGTGCATGAATACTGGTTAAATTACCCGCAATTGCTCCGCTGCCGGTCCAATTGTGATACACAATACCACTTACATCAGGCAAACTGCGTAGATTCACTATTTGTAATCCACCACCACCTTCGGTAGTTACATAAGCATATTTTCCATACACTTTTATTTCTTTCCATTCATTATTAATTCCGGGCACTTGCATTACCTCCACCGGATTTGTTGGAACAGTTACATCAACGATCGACATTCCTTGTGCTGCGCCAACCAAAGCATATTCATTACCTAATGAATCAACATAACCACAAATATTTGCACAGGTTTGTGAAGGATATTGTAATTGTCCACGGAAAGTTACATTTAGGTTTTGAGCAATTGCCTCAAACCCTCTCCAAAGCATAAGAGTAGAAAACAATGCGAAAATTATAGTATGTTTTTTCATTTGTAATTTGTTAAAATTTGTACTTCGTAGTAATGAAACAAGGTCGGAATTTAATTTGGTATTAACAAATTGTGAAAATGAATAGCTATTTACTGGAACTAAATAGTTTGTTGGAAAAGAAAGAATAAAAAAAATTCTAATTAAGCGAAACAATAATATATCGCGTCATTGCAAGTTCTGCGTTGAAGCAGAAACTGGAAGCAATCTCTGCCTTTCTAAAGATTGCTTCGCCCCTCAAATGGGGCTCGCGATGACGACAAAATAAAATTTTTAGAAACTGCCGTTAATTTTATACTTCTTCAATCACAAAACCCACATTTTTCAGGTCTTTCCAGAAATCGGGGTAGGATTTTTTTACCACTTCAGGATGTTCAATGGTGATAGAATCAAATTTCATAGCAAG
>JAHEYA010000305.1 GCA_023251855.1 Bacteroidota bacterium | reverse complement strand
TGACGGATTATTTAGCTTTCGTAAAGGATGGCTGATTTATACTCCAATGATGGCATTTGCATTGGTAGGTATATTTATGTTAAAAGGAGCTTTAAAAAAAACACAATTGCCTATTATTTTATTTTTTATTATTAATCTATACATTACATTTTCATGGTGGTGTTGGTGGTATGGAGGCTCTTTTGGGCAACGCAGTTTAGTAGAAAGTTATGCTTTGCTCGCAATACCTTTTACCTCTTTTATAAAATATGTTTCTGAAAAAAAATGGTATACTAATTTGATATTTTATAGTATTACGTTATTTTTTATTTGGCTGAATCTTTTTCAAACACTGCAATTTGAAAACATGGTATTGCACTACGATGGAATGACAAAAGAATTATATTTTAAACAATTTGGGAAATTGGATAAAATAAAAGATTTTGACACATATGTTGTTTCTCCTGATTACGAGAAGGCACTGAAGGGAAATAGATAAATTTAATTTGTTAATTTAGATGTTAATAAATGAATCCGAAAAATCAAATTAAATTAGCTGTAAGTTTCAAGATTGTTCTTTTTCTCTCACTTGTTTATTTCCCAATTTTTTTACATCTTGATTCTCTTCCAATTCGTGTTTGGGATGAAGCCCGACTAGCTATCAGTGCTCATGAAATGCTTCATAACAATAACTATCTGATTCCACATTATAATGGTCAACCGGATATGTGGGGCACTAAACCACCATTGGTTATTTGGTTACAAACTTTTTTTTACAAATGTATTGGTGTAAGTGAATTAGCAGTGCGACTGCCATCTGCACTAGCGGCTTTTTTTACAACTTTAATTATCATGTTGTTTTCTATTAAATATCTAAAAAATTATTGGTTTGGTTTAATTGCGTCTTTGGTTTTAGTAACCTCTTATGGATACATTAATGGGCATGCAGTGCGCACAGGCGACCTTGATTCACCTGTGGCATTTTTTACTACATTTTATTGCCTAACTTTTTTTCTATTTATTGAACTGGGTGATAGAAAATATCTTCATCTGTTTTTTATAGGCCTTACATTATCAGTACTTGCAAAAAGTGTTCAGGGTCTACTTTTTATTCCTGCGTTAGGTATTTATGTTTTGATGGCAAAGAAATTTTGGGAAATTGCAAAAAATAAATGGTTTTATTTCGACCTGTTAATTTGCATTGCTGTAGTGCTGAGTTACTATTTAACGCGAGAATATTATAATCCCGGATACCTGAAAGCTGTATCCGAAAACGAGCTTGGTGGGCGGTATTTAACATCCCTCGAAGGACATGAAAATATTTTTATGTTTTATTTCAATCAGCTTCTCGATTCTAATTTTTCAGACTGGATTCTGTTTGTTCCTTGTGGATTGCTTGTTGGTTTTACTCTAAAGGATGCAAAATTAAAACGATTAACACTTTTTAGTTTTTTAGCTATTCTTTCTTACTGGTTAGTCATATCAATTTCACAGACCAAATGTGAATGGTATGATGTGCCACTCTATCCGCTTATGAGTATTGTTTGTTCAATAGCTATTTATTGGGCATTTTTATCGTTAAGAGAGGCTACTGCTGTTAACCCCATACTTAAATTTTATATTATCCCTGCACTCTTTCTTGTTATTGTTTTTATCCGACCTTATCAAAAAATTATTGATAAAGTATATTTCCCTAAGGAAAGTAGCCGTGAGATAGATGAAACCCATATTTCTTATTTTTTGAAAGAAGCTGTACATTCAAAACGCTCCATCAAGGATTATACAATATGCTATAATGGTCATAATGCTCATCTGGCTTTTTATCTTATTCCATTAAATGAAAAAAATCAAAACGTACATTTTAAAGATTGGCACCTGTTAGCCCCTGAGGATATAGCAAGTGCAAGTCAGTACGATGTTCAACAGTATATTGAAAAACATTATTTATTTGAAATTGTTGATACTTATTTTAATGTAAAAACGTATAAAATTAAAAGCACTGCTACTGAAATTAATGATTCTCAAAAAGATCTGGAGCTCAAAAAAATTATTTGTTTAAAAGCATTTAATGGAAAATATATTTGTGTTAGCCCCTCTTCAGATCAAGTGGTATTAGCCAGTTCAGACAAAGCAAGTAAATTAACATTGATTGAGAAAAATTCATGTAAAATTGCAGTCGACAGTTTGTTTTTTTGCACTGAATTAGGAAAACAAAATCAGATTACTGCCTCACGGAAAATTGCACGTGAGTGGGAAACATTTACAAGGATTGAGCTCGATAGTAACTTTGTTGCATTCAAGGCTGTTAATGGTAAATATTTGAGTGTTGATCCAAGATCACTTAAACTTTCGGCAAACAGCGATTCAATTGGCAATCAGGAAAAATTCAAAATTAGTATTGATACTACTAAAAAATAATTTACAAATTTATTTTACAAAGGACAACTTGCTAAGCTTCAATTTCCCAATATTCATAGTAGGTACAGCATCCGTGTTCTTTTTTGAAGTATCAGGTAAAACATCACCCCGAATCATTGAATATGAACTTGCTGATGCCATCCAGTGATAAAAAGGAAAATTACCAAGCAACTCAAAACCCCCATCTGCCTTGGTAACCGTATGATAAGAGTGTGACCAATACTCATTCCATGCTAAAATAACTCCACCTTGAATTGGTTTATTGTTTTCATCATTTAATACACCAACTATTCTGCAATCCTTATATTGAGAGTAATTGTAGTAGTTTTCAAAACACCGGCATGTATCCTTTTTAGCATTAGGATTGAATTTTTTAAATTCTTCAACAATAGGTTTTACAGTCCCTTCAACAGGAATGTTTTTTTTACTCGTTCTTGTTTCACCCTTCCAATTTACAACTCCCATAAAATTTGCATGATAACTATGCCATTCAACATCTTTATACTGCCACCACGAATACCCGATGGCTCCGCAAGAATATGCTTGTTCCATTGTTTTATGTGCGAATTGTTTTTGAGTATCGTAACTTACAGAATCGTTATCAGCCGGAATTGCCGTTTCTCCTATTATCCACGTTTTTTTAATATAGTTCGCATACCAATACATTTCGTTCCTTACTTGTTCCGGCTCATATTCATAAGGATGTATCGAAATAAAATCCACATCAAGAATTGCAGGATCCCATTCAAACACTTCTCTGATACCGGTTAATCCAATTGTTACCAATTGATTGGGTGCATTTTTTTTCACAATGTTTGTCCACCTTTTTATTTTTGAATACACTATTTTTTTATCTCTTTCAGGCACATCAAAATATAATGGTTCATTGAAAAGGTCATATGCCATAATGGTTGTATCGTTTCTGAAATAGTGCACCATTTTTCTGAGATTTATTTCAGTGCTTTTTATATCAACCGACATTCGTGTTAACAAAACTGCTTTCAAACCCGCTTCGTTAATAATATCTATTAACTGCCCTATCGCACCAAAATATTTTTTATAATTCTCATCATTGGTTAATTCAATTGTTGTATCCCGATTATTCCCTATTCTCGCATTAACCGACAGCTTCCCAATCAACGCATCAGCAACAGATTCCTCTCCTATTCCTGTTATCCTAACTGAATTAAAGCCCATTTCTTTAATCAAATCCATATCTGCTTTCAATTGCATTAAACAGGAATCTTTTGTTGTAAACTTAAATTTGGGATTCTGATTATAAGCAGCGTAAGAACAAGGCCAGAGGCTTTCTCCATCAGCTTGCATTTCTGCGATATAATTTATGGTGATCGGGTAAAAAGATTGATCGTTTAAACTGAATTTGTTATTCCGAATTAAAACAAATTTATTTTTATCTATGGAAACACCCGGCAAGCTTGAATCAGATAGAACTGTCAAATAAAAAAAAGCGGAAGTTGAAAATAAAAGAAAAAAAAGAAAATATTTTTTCATTATAAATTTTAAGCGAAACGAATAATCATTTAAATTCAATTTTAACAAAAGCAGTTGTTTTTTCTGTTTTAAAAACAACCAGATAAAGGCCTTTGTTCAAGCCCAGTTGAGTACCATCTATCTTATATTTATACTCGCCT
>JAHEYA010000304.1 GCA_023251855.1 Bacteroidota bacterium | reverse complement strand
GAACCGATCATTTGGTTGGAAGAAGTATTTGCAATAACCACCTGTTGCCCTACAGAATAAGCTAAACCAGTTCCAACAGTAATTGTCAGCACGCCTGTTTGAATAGTTAATGTGGTAGTTGAAGTTGTTGAAAATTTATCACCGGCTGCACCTGTTGAGCCTGTGGCACCAGTGTTACCTGTAAGTCCATTGGTTCCGGTTGCACCGGTATTACCCGTAGCTCCGGTATATCCTGCACCAGTATTTCCGGTATTTCCTATTGTACCCGTGGTACCTGTTGACCCTGTTTCACCTGTCGATCCGGTTGTGCCTGTTGGTGCTCCGGCAGGGCCTATAGGACCTGTAGCACCAGTTGAGCCTGCTCCGGTTGCTCCGGTGGCTCCTGTAACGCCAATATCACCTGTTGCACCCATATCACCCGTTGCTCCGGTAGAAGCATCTGCTCCATTATTTCCGGTAGCACCTGTAGCAGCTGCTCCACTGCTTTTTGCATAAAGAGCGTAAGGAACACTTAATAGCTGTGATACACCCATGTTTTGAAAACCACTTCCGAAATCAACTTCCTGCTCAATATATTTTGCACCGCTCCCCCAATTAATAGTTGAAAATGTTCCGGTAACAACAGTTCCTAGTCCGAGGTTAATAGAGAAAAGGCCAAACGGGTTGGTAGTAACAGCATTTGTTTCCTGGTAAATAGTGGTGCCTGTTGAGGTAATGTCGTGAACAGTAGAACGAATAGTGATGGCTGTACTTACCAATTCATTACCTGCATTATCACGAGCTATAGCTTGGTATTTGAAGGCTTCGGGTGCTTGCGCGAAAGTTGGTGTGCTGATTAGCAGATATGCTGATGTGCTGATTAAGAGTAGTAATTTTTTCATGCAATTTTTTTTTAGATTTAAAATATTTCAAAAAACTTTCACCACTAAGGCAAAAGAACACTTAGAAACACTAAGATTTATTTGTCAGACTTTTGAACTTAGTGTTTAAGTGGTTAATTTTTTTAATTTTTGGAACTCCATTTAATTAAGAAACTTTCGTGAAGTAAAAATAACACAATTTTACTCAATTGCAATGCTTAGATGAAATAAATTAAACAATAGGGGTATACTACTTTACATTTTTTTTGAGTATGTAAAAAAGTCCCGTAGGGACGGCATAATGGTAATAATGTCGCCCGCCCCAAAAAAAAAGTCCCGTAGGGCAATGTTATTATTTTAGGAATAACTCAAAAATTTTAATAATCCCGAAGGGATTAAATATGAATAACCGCGGGTGAAACCTGTGGAAAAAGAAAACACAAACAATTCTGAACCCCAATGGGGTTCAATATATTCAACCCATTCTGGGTTGTAGGAACTGTTTTACTCTTTTCTCCTCCGATTGCATCGGAGGTTATTTATATTTAAGCCCTTCGGGCTTAAGACATTGCCCTAAGGGACTACAAACAATAAAAATGTATAGTAATTTACAATAGGAAAGTTTAATTGAGTAATGTAAATTTAGTTTTTCACGCAGTTTGCGTTAGGGATAGTAGCGAAAAGCCCGGAGGCTGAGGAACGAAGCTGAGGACTTGTAGCGAATAGCCCGACCCGCAGGGGAACGCCCAAGTTTAAACAGAAATTTATCTGCAATTAATTAATGCATCAATTCATTTAGAGCAAGCCAGGCCATTAAACCCACACCGATTTCGAGTGCTCGCTCATCAATATCAAACGTTGAAGTATGCACCCCGCTTGTAATGCCTTTGGATTTATTGCCGGTCCCTAAACGATAGAAGCAAGAAGGGATCTGTTGGGAGTAAAACGCAAAATCTTCGGCAGTCATTCGCAGTGGTAATTCTTCTACATTTTCTTTACCAAGATATTGCTCTGCAGCAGTGTATGCGTGCATAGTGGTGGCTTCATCATTCACTAAAAAAGGATAACCGTGTTCAATTCTGAAATCACAAGAGCCACCCATTTGTTGTGCAGTTTTTTTAGCGAAATTTTTCATTTTTTCATGTGCTTGTTTCCGCCAGTGTTCATCCATTGTCCGGAAGGTTCCTTCTATTTTTACTTCGTTAGGAATCACATTAGTTGAGCCATTTCCAACAATTTTACCAAAGGCTAAAACCGTTGGAACAGGCTGAGTAGCTTGCATAAATGTTTTATTTAACTCTAATAAAATTTGAGAAGCGATCAGTAATGGGTTGTTGTAATCGGTCGGCATAGCAGCATGGCCGCCTTTTCCGACTACTGTAATATAAATTTCATCGGTGCTTGCCATATACATTCCTTTGCGAAATCCAACTTTACCAGCTTCCATACTTGGAAATACATGCTGCCCTAAAATGCATTGTACGTGAGGGTTTTTAAGCACTCCTTCTTTTATCATTAAAGAAGCACCACCCGGTAATTTTTCTTCTCCGGGCTGAAAAATTAATTTTATAGTTCCTTCAAAATCATTTTTTAATTCATTCAGAATTTTAGCAACACCTAACAGTGAAGCACTGTGTACATCATGTCCGCAGGCATGCATCACTCCATTGTTTGTGGATTTGTATGCAACATTATTGGCTTCAGTAATTGGCAACGCATCTAAATCAGCACGTAAAGCAATTATTTTTTTTGTTGGATTTTTTCCTTCTATCAATGCAACAATTCCGGTTTTTACAATGCCTTGTTTAAAAGGAATATCGTATTGTTTCAACTTAGAGGCAATATAATCGGAGGTAGCAAACTCTACAAATGATAACTCGGGATGAGCATGTAAATGCCTTCTGATATCAATTGTTTCAGAAAGATATTTTTTAGATTGCTCTTGTATTTTTTGTTTTAAATGTTGCATTTTTTAAGTGAGCATTATAGTTGAAATAGAGATCAGACTTATCAATAACCACAGTAAAACACCCTGTAGCAATGGTTTTACACCAACTGATTTTAATGTATCTAAAGAAAGTCCGACACCAATTAAAAACAAAGTTACGGTTAAACCTTTTTTTGCAGCAATTTCTATGTAAGAATAAATTGTTTTTAATTCCTGGAAATAAGTACTTATAGACATTGCAAGGATGAACCAACCAATGAAATAGGGTATATTTATTTTTTTATTGTCGCCTTTCACAACAACCGCAGTAATAAGGCACAAGGGTATTATCCACAAGGCTCTTTCCAGTTTTACAGTAGTTGCAATTTGCAGTGCTTCCTGACCATATTTTGAAGCAGCACCAACAACTGAGCTGGTATCATGAATGGCAATGGCACACCATAATCCGAACTGGTGCTGTGTCATATCAAGCCAATGGCCGATACTTGGAAAAATTAATAATGCAACAGAATTTAAAATAAATATGGTTCCTAATGCCACACTCATCTGTTTTGCATCTGCTTTAACAATTGATGAAACAGCAGCAATTGCACTTCCTCCACAAATAGCGGTACCACTGGAAATTAGGAAAGATGTTTTCCATTCAATTTTAAACCATTTACCGATAAGCCATCCAAAAAGTAGTGTAATGGTTATTGAAAAGATGGTAAATAGAAAACCTTCTTTACCAGCGGCAATTGCGTGATTCAGGTTTATTCCAAAACCTAATCCGACAATCGAAATTTTTAGCAACCAGCTTGTTGCTTTTTGATTCAGGTGAATAAAGGGGTGACCCACTGTTTGAGCCAATACTAATCCAAGTAATAGTGCCAAAGGCGGATCAATAAAAGGCATAAAACAGAGTAGCAAAGCCACAATAAAAACTACCTGCTGTGTTGTTGAGTTTATTTTCATCGCCCTTATTTTTTCCCTTTCACTGTAGCAAGATAATCTATTATCTGGTTGATCACTATGGTGTCGGAAATAGGGGCACCAAAATTTTTAACCATTTTTTTTACAATTTTATCCCAGGCTTTTTTACTTAGTTCCGGTTGTGTTTCGATATAACGAAGTGAATGACAGGTAAGGCAATTTGCTTCTACTAATTCAACTCCTTTAGCGTAAGGGAGTACAACTTTTACAGCATTTATATCAATTGCATCTGTAGTAGTTGATTTAACTATTGGTGCTGTATTCGATTCAGTACCTGAAT
>JAHEYA010000303.1 GCA_023251855.1 Bacteroidota bacterium | reverse complement strand
CTCTTGGTTTTTTACGACCAGCAGCTAATTTTTCAAAGTAATCTATTTTGCTCAAGTTTGACAATTTTATTTAATTGGTTTTTCAGCGTACATAATTACAGACCCCGCAATCTCCTTTAAAACCGGGATGTTCTCAACCACCTTTCCTACTACTTCTACAACAGAAGTTAGAAAGCCCGGAACAACAGGGTGAAGAAAATCATAAGGAAATATGTTCACATTGGTGTATCCTAAAGTTTCTAATTCTTTTTTTGCTTTCCATCTAACAATTGCTGTTTCATCAGGTGAATCACCTAAATACTTTTTGATAAAAGGAATATTTTTTTGAATTAAAATTTGCGGATTAATCATATTGGGTTCAGCAAAAACTATTCTACCACCGGGTTTTAACACTCTAAACATTTCTTTGTAAGCCTTGTCCATATCCAAATGATGGAGTACCGAACTTCCAAAAACAACGTCAAATTTATTTTCAGGAAAATCAAGATTCATTGCATCACCTATCCTGAAATCAACTGAGGGCGTTGATAATTTTTCTTTTGCAATTTTTAGCAAGTCATCCGAAATATCAATTGCAACAATATTACATTTAGTTGCTTCAAAAACTTTTCTTGTAAACAAACCAGTGCCACAGCCAATTTCTAAAGCAAAAGAATCTCCTTTTATTTTGCCGACTTCAATCAGCAATTGAGCTCTTCTGTTTGCACGTTTTTTACCGGCCGGACTTTCCCAGTTCCAAACGGCTTCAGCGTTATCACTTATTTTTATACCGTGTTGTTTTTCGTTTTCTATTCTGTTCATATCAATAAATTATTTCGTAAAGATCGGCTTGTTCTGTTGCTCCGATGGTGTTTATTAATTTTAATTTCTGTGGGTATTTTTGTTCAACAGGTGCTAAGATACGTTGCATCGTATTTATTATTGAACCATTTGCTTTGGCAGGATTTTGACGCAGGTTTGCAACTAAAACATGAGTCACCTTATTTCGTTTAAAAATAGTCAATACCGAATCAGGGTTCGACATTTTGGTGGCAGTATCTAAAGCCATTACAGCATAAACAGGATAAAATGAATGGCCTTTTCCATAAATAAAAGACATAGGCCCTTTCCGACAAGCAATTTTTGAAGAATCAGAAAGATTAGTTCCACACCATTCGCTCATTTTTAAATAATTTACCCAATCATTTGTATATCCGAAATACACATCACCACTCATATTTTGTTTTAGAATTGGTAAATTATGGTTCGATTTTTTTGTAGAGGAAATCAAAACAGAAGAACAGGTAATGATAATTAAAAGCAAATAAATATTTTGTCCGATAGATGATTTTAAAACCGTTTGATAAATTCCATAAAAAATAATTAAACAAAGCATCGGCATAATTACCATTATAATTCTCGCTTGATCCCATCTGGCTTGCAATACAATAAAAGAACTAATCATAATTGCACAACTGTAAAACAAAGTGATCATTAACTTTTTGTTCTTATTTAAAAGTAAATGAATACCACCTAATAAGATCAAAACTAGCACTACCAGTGTAACAAATCCATTTACATTTGTTGAACTTTCACTGACAAAACCAATGATTTGAAAAAAACGTTTTGATAAATAGATTTGTGAATTATCAATCAAACGACCCACAAACCCGCTAAAATTCTCTTGTCCAAGACTTGCATCATAAGGATCTTTCTGTAACAATAATCGTGTTTGGCTTCCAAACTGGTTTTGTTTCCCCCAAATTAATAATTTTAAAAGTTCCATTGGAACTTTAAATATAATTATTGCGCCTAATGAATAAATTGCATAACGATATTGTTTAAATAATAAAAACATGATAAACACAGCAGGTAAAGTAACAATGGCTATGCTACGTGTGAACGTGAGCAGTGTCAATAGAAAGCCGATTACAAGCCAGGATTTGTAAGTTTGTTTTAAATCCGTTTCTCCTGCTTCAAGCCTATCATATAGTTTAAAATAATAATAAAAGAACAGAGCTTGTAAAAACATAAAAAACGACTCGGAATACGTCATACTGGCATAATACAGCACCAATGAATTTATGGCAATAATAAAAAGTGTTGGATAAAAAACTAAATTCGGTAAACGATTTTTAAATGCTTTATAAAAAAAGAAAAGTTGTAAAAAATTAAATAGGAGTGAAAGTATTTTTAGTGCAATTAAATTGATTCCCATGATAGCAACTGGTAAGCTAAGCATCATTGGATATAAAGGAGCATTGGCAATATAGAAATAACTAAAAAAACGTTTTGAATAATTGTAAGCACTTTCAATATACAATGAATCATCATTCGCCTCACTGATGCGGGCATTAAACAACATGATGGAATAAAGCAAACAAAGTATACCGATTCCATAAAATAATTTTTTATCGTTTTTCTCCAGCCAATTATTTACTCGTACAAACAAATCTGCAGAACGACTAGTAGCAATATCTTTAGAAGATTTATTTTTTGAATGTGGCTGTCCCTTTGTTTGTTTCATTTCGGAAGGGAATTTAATTTTTCTTTACTAACAAGAACATTGTAATAACTCAACTCATCGTTTTTTAATTCGCTCACCGCTTTTTGGTTCAGTGGTTGAAGCTCTTTGTTTAATATCAAATAAATTTCAAAACCTAAGATATGTAAAAAATCAAATACTTCCAAAGCTGAATGCCCTGCTTTCCCCAATCCATATGGCCAAAATTCGGTTATTATTTTTACATCAGGATTGTTTTCCAAAGTTTTTTTCATTCCTTTTAAAGCAGTCATTTCAAAACCTTGGATATCCATCTTAATAAAATCTACTTTAGCAATTGCAGATAATTGCATGTAATCATCAATGGTAGTGGCATTGATCTCAATGATTTCTGAATAATCATCAACAGGATAGGTTCGGTGATCAACATTCAACATTTTAGAAATATAAATTTTTAAGGGTTCAGTTTTGTCCGAAACAGCTTTATTAACAAGTGTTACATTTTTAGTTGTACCTACATTGCCATGTAAGTAATTAAAATTTATTGTTTCAGGTTCAAATGCATGAACACTTCCTGTCGGACCAGTTAATTTGGAAAGGATATCTGTGTAAAAACCAATGTTTGCACCAATATCCAATATAGTGAAACCGGGTTTTACGAAAGTAGTTATTAGCTTAATCTCCACTGCATCCTGTCTTCTTTTAAATACAGGATACACCATATTATACACTGGAAATGCATGTTTATAAAGAAATTTTCCAAGTTTAATAGAGAATGATTCAGTCATTTTATAAATAAATTTCTAACCTGATGCCTTTGTATCAATAGGCAAGAAAAGCAAATGTAAGATTATAGTTTTGATTTTTTGAAAATCTTACTGCAGTTTTTTAATATCACTTATCCATGCTTTTAACAAACTCATTTCTTCTTTTCCAATTACATTTATATCAATTAATTTTTGATAACAAGTAATTAAATTTTCAAAAATAGCAGCTTCTCCAGCTTTTAAATGAAGGTTTGTAAGCTCTTTACAGATATTAAAATTGTTTGAATAACCGGGGATTTCATCTTCAAAATCTTTCATCAGGTTGTGATCATTTCGCTGTTGCCAAACAGTTGGCTCATGATACAAAATATTCCATCCGCATTGCCATGAAATGCGCTGTGCAACATAACTGCGCCATATATCTGTCATCCGGAAACTGCAATAAGAGGGTAAATACATCAATGGGAAAGCTTCTTTAAACCAATGTGTATTCTGGCTGTTGAAAGGACTCCAGGCATTTTTTCCAAGAGCTAATTTTGCTTTTATTTCAAAGTTGATCGGTAATGGATACGTTAAACGATAAACAGCATCAACATCCGGGTTTTCATCTGCTAACCCTTGCTGAATAGGACAATTAACCGAATCTTGTTTTAATGTGGTAAGTTCAATTTGTTTATTTTGTAGTTCTTCCAAAGGAAAACCACGAGGCCATATTTTATTTTTTGTAAAATAGTGATATACATTTACCCAGCCTACGTTTTCAAATACATGGCTTTTTACAGAACGTTCTTTTTCCTTCCAAAATTCTTCAC
>JAHEYA010000302.1 GCA_023251855.1 Bacteroidota bacterium | reverse complement strand
TCTCAATACTCAAATCTAATTAGTAATAGTTGCAAAATAAACATCTTCTAAATCAGCTGATACAGGAGCGAATGAAGCATCCACTTGCACTGAATTAAAAACATGAATCTGTATTTTACCATCTACCACCTTTGTTGAAATAACTTTAAAATTGGCTTTGTGTTCAGTCAATTGTTCTTTATCAATCAGTTTCATCCATATCTTACCTTTGGTATCTTCAATAGTTTGAGCCGGTTTACCGGAAAGTAAAATTTTCCCTTGGTTCATAATCACCATATTGGAGCATAAATTACGAACATCATCAACAATATGTGTAGAAAGTATGACAATAATATTTTCACCAATTTCACTTAACAAATTGTGAAAACGATTTCGTTCCATCGGGTCCAAACCCGCTGTAGGCTCATCAACAATCACTAATTTAGGATTCCCAAGCAATGCCTGCGCAATACCGAAGCGTTGGCGCATACCTCCGGAATAATCTCCAATATTACGTTTCCGGGCTTCGTATAAATTTGTTTGATTCAATAATGTTTCACAAACTTGTTTACGCTCTTTCGAATTGGAGATCCCTTTTAAAATTGCAAAATGGTTCAACATGTCGATTGCTGATACTTTAGGATAGAATCCAAAATCCTGAGGTAAATATCCAAGTACTTTACGTACTTCTCCTTTTTGTTTGATAACATCAATATCACCCAGTGTTACTGTTCCACTATCGGGTTCCTGCAAAGTAGCAATGGTACGCATTAGTGATGATTTGCCTGCTCCATTCGGGCCAAGCAAACCAAACATGCCACTGCCAATTTCCAGATTAATATTATCCAACGCTTTTAACCCATTTGAATAGGTTTTTGAAAGATTACTGATCGTTAATTTCATAAAAAGTTTTTTAGGAATTATTAAGCCCCCTCCAACTCCCCCTAAGGGGGAGGGTTTCCACGCACAAGCTGCTCAGAGGGATTTTGAGTGTTGGTACCTCCTCCCCTTCGGGGAGGCCGGGAGGGGCACTATTTCAAATCATCCATAATAGAAATTGTTTCATTCAGATAAATATCTTTTTTAATATTTTTATACCAGTCTTTTGCTTTATTTGCCTTAGTTGTATCAGATTCTATCAGAACCGCATCTGTTTTCAAAGCGCTTACTTCTATTCCAGAAATTTCTTTATCCAAGTCTTCTAATTTTTTTGATTCTGCTTTATATCTTTTTTGTTCAGCAGTATATTTATCAAAATTTAAAGATACAACTGTACTGTCTTTTTGCTTTTTCAAACGTTTAGCTGCACTTTCTAAAACAGTAAAACCGGGATTATTTTTCAATCGTGTTTCACTATTTGTTTTAAGTTTTTCTAATGAATAAGCAGGTGTTAAAGGCTGATAAATAGCCGGAGTAATCTCATCCCAGGTCATTGGATAGTCCTGCTCTTTCTCTCCCTGGTCTAACAAATAATACGGATCAGGCAACGTAATATCCGGTATCACACCTTTCAACTGAGTAGCACCACCATTTATTCTGTAAAATTTCTGAGTAGTTATCTTAACTTGCCCCAATGGCTTAATATTAGAGTACTGTGGAGGAACATAATCATCGAGATTAAAAAAACGTTGAACAGTACCTTTACCAAATGATGACGGTGAAGTACCAACAATTACACCTCTTTTATAATCCTGAATTGCCGCAGCCATAATTTCTGATGCCGAAGCAGAATTTGAATTTACCATCACGATCAATGGCCCATCATAAACAATTGCAGGATCACTATCTGACATCACTTGAGGGATTCCGATTTTAGATTTTACCTGAACAATTGGCCCTCTGTCTATAAACAAACCTGCCATGCTCACAACATCGGGCAATGAACCACCTCCATTGTATCGGAGATCGAGAATAACTCCGTCCACATTTTCACTCTTCAGTTTTTGAAGTTCTTTTTTCACATCAGATGAACAGCTGCGACCACCATTACCATTAAAATCCGCATAGAAAGAGGGCAACTTAATGTATCCGATATTTTTCTTTCCTTTCAAGATCACTGATTGTGCATAGGTTTCCTCAATTACAACGATATCACGAATAATAGCAATGATAACAATACTTGCATCCGGTTTTTTTATTGTCAACCGAACTTCAGTTCCTTTTTTACCTCTTATCAATTGAACAGCATCATCTAAGCGCATATCAGTGATATCAACAGGATCAGCCTCTCCTTGTGCAACTTTTAAAATAACATCTCCTGCTTTTAGTTGTCCTTGACGATAGGAAGCACTTCCCGGAACAATGCTACTTACTTTAATAGCTCCATCTTTTTCCTGAAGTTGTGCACCAATACCTTCCAACTGGCCACTCATTCCAATATCAAAATTTGCTTTTTCCTTTGGTGGGAAAAATTCAGTATGTGGGTCATAAATACCTGTAATTGCATTAAAATAGGCATCTATACGATCTGCACGATCTAATTTTTTCAAACGTTTAAAATAATCATCATTGGATTTTAAAACTTTTTTACGTGCATCAATTTCTAATTCTTCTTTAGTTTTAACTTTAACTGTATCACTCTTTTCTTTCGCTTTTTCCTGACTATCCATCAAATCCGAAACACGAGATAATGTTTGATACTTCAGATATTTTTTCCAACTTTCTTTAAGCTCTTCTTTACTTTTTGTAAAAACCATTTTTTCCACATCCAGTTGAAGCGTTTCGTCTTTCGAAAAATCAAATGGTTTTTCTAAAATTTCCTTGTAATAAGCTTGCGCTTCATCTACACGCTTATTTATTAGCTCCAATGATTTATCAAAAAATGTGAAATGTCCTGTATTGATATCTTCATCAATTGAATGTTCAAATTTCTTCAATTCACCTATATCAGACTGGATCAAGAACTTTTTATTGTAATCCAACCGTTGAATATAAAGTTTAAAAACCTTTTCCGAAAAATCATTATTTACATCTTTGGGAGAATAATGCGACCTGTTAAGGCTTTGCATAATGATTTGATCAATCGCTTCTTCCTTGTTGTTCTGCGCCATATAAGTGTAGGAAACCAGCGCAATTACAACAGCAGGGATCAACAATAGTATCTTCTTATTTTTAAACATATAAGCTATTTTAGAATATAAAATTACAAATTAAAAACAGGTAAATGCCCAATCAAAATATTAATTAACAATTTATAACACATTGCTTTTTTATTATACATTTACGAATAATGATTCATGTGACAATTATATGTTTTTGCCAATTCCAACGGAGTTTATGATTTATAAAATTTCAAATAAAAGCAGTAAAGAAAATACAAATAAAATTGGGTGAGACAATGAGAAGGTACTGGCACTGCTATCAAACAGGTGCTTTGCGCCAATCTTGTTTAAAAAATGTGTTATTTTTTTATTGATTAATTTTGAACTTTGTCCCGTCAGGGACTAAATATTTATAGAAAATACAATACAACCACAACAAAGTCCCGTAAGGGACGCAATATTAAGTACAATGGCTAATACCTATACGCAGATATATATTCAATTTGTATTTGCAGTTCAGGACAGAGCATCTTTGATTCAAAGTGAATGGAGAGACGAACTCTACAAATACATAACCGGGATAGTTCAAAATAATAAACATAAACTAATTGCAATAAACGGAATGCCTAACCATATTCATGTTTTCGTAGGTTATAAACCACATCAGTTAATACCAGAGTTATTGCAGGATATAAAAGGATCGTCTTCGCGCTGGATTAATGAAAAAAGATTTACTAAAGGCAAATTCAGCTGGCAAGAGGGTTATGGAGCATTTTCATATTCTCATTCTCATATAGATACCGTAGTAAAGTATATTTTAAAACAAGAACAACACCATAAAACAAAAACATTCAGAGAAGAATATATCGAATTACTGAGCAAATTTAATATTGAATTTGACGAGAAATATATTTTAAAAGATATTCAATAATATACCGTCCCTACGGGACTTAAATATATTTACGATTATTTTTTCTATAAATATTTAGTCCCTAACGGGACTAAAAAACTGTACTAAATTTATAACAATTACTAACATCTAAAA
>JAHEYA010000301.1 GCA_023251855.1 Bacteroidota bacterium | reverse complement strand
ATAAATCCTTTGATTCAGTAGCTGCACTTCATCATCATACACCATGGCAAATACTTTCCGGCAGCGGTGATGATTCCATTGTTTGTTATAAACAAGCTCACCGTAATATGTACTTTTTAGTTACCGGATTAATCATTGTGATAGCGCTGATAGCTCTCAAATTATTATTACTAAACAAGAAAACGAATAAAACCCTGAAGGAACAAAATACACTCATCGAAGAAAAAAACAAAAATATTACAGATAGTATCAACTATGCCAAACGCTTGCAAAATGCTATACTTCCATCTGTTGAAATGATAAATAATATACTACCGGAACATTTTATTTTATATCAACCCAAAGATATTGTTAGTGGTGATTTTTATTGGGTTTCGGAACACGGCACTAAAATAATTGTTGCCGCTGTTGATTGCACCGGACATGGTGTTCCCGGAGCATTGTTAAGTGTTGTTGGACATAATGCAATCGACAAAGCAGTAAATGAATCAGGAATTACACAACCTTCTTTAGTGATGGATTCAATGAATACCATCATTAAGAAAATTTTACATCAGGATGCAGGAAGTGATATCCGAGATGGCATGGACATGGCAATGTGTACCTACGATAAAACATCTGGAATATTAGAGTATGCCGGTGCTAATAACCCTTTGTATATTATTTCGGAAAATAAATTAACCGTTGTTAAAGCCTCTAAACTAACGGTTGGCAGTATTCAGGAAAAAATTTCTGATCCACCTTTTAATCATTCCATACAATTAAAAAAAGGCGATTGTTTTTATATTTTCAGTGATGGTTTTGTAGATCAGTTTGGTGGAGAAAATAGTAAAAAATTCAAATCAAGTCGTTTACAGGATTTACTGGTATCATTGAATAACAAGACGATGCAGGAGCAGAAAAAAATAATTCTCGGTACACTAAAAAAATGGCAGGGTAATCTGGAGCAGGTAGATGATATTTTGTTGATTGGAATAAGAGTTTAAATTAAGTTTGAAAGTTTGAAAGTTTAAAGTTTCGAGTTTCAAACTTTCAAACTAAACTACATATACCCTCCCATATTGGTTTTTATTCTATGTCTGTTCCCCTGACAATCTCTACGACTGGAGCATGAACTAATAACTAATATCGACAATAAAAATAGGGCTGCTAAAATCTGTTTATTTTTTTTCATAGGATTAATTTTTATGTTAATATTAATTAGTTTGTTCATTTTATTTATCAAAAGCTAAAGTACAAAATTTAAATTAAAAAGCAGCAATTTTATCCGACATATATTGACCGGATTTTAATTTGTCAACAATTTTCGAAAATGCATCAATTGTATAATTTACATCTTCAATTGTATGGACAGCAGTAGGTATCAAACGCAGTATAATCATACCTTTTGGAACCACCGGATACACCACCATAGAACAAAAAATATTGAAATTTTCACGCAAATCCAATATCAAATTAGTCGCTTCCGGTATTGAACCATTCATGTATACGGGAGTTACAGGTGAATTTGTTTCACCAATTTCAAAACCGGCCTTTTTCAAACCACTCTGTAATGCATGTGTAATTTCCCACAATTTATTTTTTAATTCGGGATGTGCTCGCATTAATTCTAAACGTTTTAATGCACCTACTACTAAAGGCATTGGTAGCGCTTTCGCGAATATCTGAGAACGCATATTATAACGTAAATATTCTACAATCTGCTCATCACTTGAAATAAAACCACCTATTAATGCAAATGATTTTGCAAATGTTCCAAAGTAAATATCTATACCATCCTGACAACCTTGCTCCTGTCCTGTTCCACCACCTGTTGCACCCATTGTACCGATACCATGTGCATCATCAACAAACAATCGGAAATTAAATTTTTTCTTTAACTCAACAATCTCTTTTAATTTACCCTGATCACCACGCATACCAAAAACACCCTCTGTTATCAATAGTATAGAACCATTTTGTTCTTCAGCTAATTTTGTTGCACGTTCCAATTGTTTAACACAATCATTGATATCATTATGTTTGAACACATAACGTTTGCCCATGTGTAAACGAACACCATCTAAAATACAAGCATGTGATTCAGCATCATAAACAATAACATCATGCCTGTCCACCAAACAATCAATAGCTGAAACCATTGCCTGATAGCCGAAATTACAAAGTATAGTATCTTGCTTTTGAACAAAAGTGGATAGTTCAGCTTCTAATTGTTCATGAAAATTGGAGTTACCACTCATCATACGGGCACCCATTGGCATTGCGAAACCATAGTTGGTAGTAGCAGTAGCATCCGTTTTACGTACTTCAGGATGATTTGCTAAACCTAAATAATTGTTCAAACTCCAGTTCAACCGCTCTTTCCCGCGAAATATCATACGTGGTGAAATATCACCTTCTAATTTCGGGAATGTAAAATAACCATGTGATTCTTTTGCGTGCATCCCTATAGGACCACGGTTTGCCTTAATCTTTTCAAATAAATCTTTCATCTTTCTTGTCGCTCTTAATTATAAAACACTTCGGACTAACGAAGTTAAACTATTCTGTTTTACATTTCAAAGGTTTTTATCAACACCCAATCGGCTCGAATCATAAAAAATCACAAAAAAACACCCCTATTTCAAGCAAAAAACGTATATTCGCAATCGCTTATGGCAAAAAAACAATTTAACATACTATTTATAGCTCTTATACTCATTGGAATGGCTTCCTGCCACAGTGAAAAAAGGGTGTATGAATCGGAAAGCTCCAAAGATAAAAAAAAACGTGCTGGTTTAACCCTTGGCAAGTTTAATAAACTTGTTAAAAGTGGCGACATGGAAGCTAAATATGCAGGTGCCGTTAAATATTTTAATAAAGAGGAATATAGCAAAGCTCTTACTCTTTTTGAAGAATTAATGAGTGTTTTTAAAGGTACCGCAAGAGCTGAAGAAGTCCACTATTACTATGCATATTGTAGTTATAATCTTCAGGATTATATTGTTGCAGGGTATCATTTCCGTCAGTATGTAAAGCAGTTTCCAAACAGTGTTCATGTGGAAGAGTGTGCGTATATGAATGCATTTTGTTTTAACTTAAATTCACCGGAATATAGTCTGGATCAGGTAGATACAAAACTCGCAATTAAAGAGTTTCAACGCTTTACAAACCAATATCCTAAAAGCAGCCGCATTCCTGAATGCAACAAGATTTTAGATAAACTAAGAGGTAAACTGGAACGTAAATCGTACGAAAATTCGATGTTGTATTTTAACATGAGTGATTACAAAGCTGCTATTGTAGCATTTGGCAACCATTTGAAAGATTTTTCAGATTCGAAACATGCTGAAGAAATTAATTATTTGATCATCAAATCATACTACTTATTGGCTTTAAACAGTATAGAAGCAAAAAAACCGGAACGTTTTAAATCTGCTGTTGATTCATACATCAAATTTGTGGATAACTTTCCAAAAGGAACTTATTTAAAAGATGCAGAACTGATTTATACCAGTGCATTGAAGAATTTAGAAAAGTATAATAAACCAACATCATAAATAAACAAAATGGACTACAAAAAAACATCTGCTGATTTAACCACAACAACCCGCGATTTAAGAGATTTCGATGGTAAAACAGGTAATATCTATGAAAGTATTTCTATTATTTCGAAACGTGCTAATCAAATTAGCCAGGAGATAAAAGAAGAGTTGACCAATAAGTTAGCGGAGTTTGCTACCAGCACTGATAACCTGGAAGAAATTTTTGAAAACCGCGAACAAATTGAGATCTCCAGATTTTATGAGCGCTTACCAAAGCCGTCTTTGATTGCTATTCAGGAGTTTTTTGATGGTAAAATCTATCATCGTAACCCGAGTACTGAAACTACTGAGAAATAAAAATTTAGGATTAAAGGATTTAGGATTTAGGAAAAATCAACCCTGAATCCTTAATCCTTAATCTTTTTAATCCTTAATTTTATAATCAATGCTGCGCAATAAAAACATAATTATTGGTGTAACAAGTAGTATTGCTGCTTATAAGTCAGCATTTTTAATTCGTTTATTGGTAAAACAAGGTGCCAATATTAA
>JAHEYA010000512.1 GCA_023251855.1 Bacteroidota bacterium | reverse complement strand
AAACTTCACCTTCTTCCCAACTACATGTAAAAGCAGCAGCCGACCCGTTGCAAATCATGGTAGAAAATGTAGGCATGAATTTTAAAACCGGCTATGGAATTAAAACTGCCGGACAAGAATGGTTCATCGGACAGCAGGGTGTTGCAACCACGGGATTCCGAATAGTAGATGTAACAAACCTGAACGCAGTACGGCTGCAAATTGAACAAACTACCGGAAATGTAGGTATCGGAAACCCATCGCCCGGTTCATTGCTTGATGTGAGCGGAACAGTTACCATAAGCGGTGCGAACACCAATGAATTAAACAGGGAGCAAACAGGAACCGCCAACTTAATTCCTATTGCTTATGGAAATATTAACAGCGCGGGCGGAGCGAATAGTTCTACAGGAAATATAAGCGTTAGCCATACAGGTGGCACTGGAGTTTATGATATTACCATTACGGGTGAAACCTATGTTGATAACGGGGAATATACCACCGTTGCAACTATTACGAATAACAGCGCAAATTTTATTTCAGCAATTTCAGACGGAGTATCAAAGTTGAGAATACTTACATTTAACAGTGCAGGTACAGCCGCTGATAACAGTTTTATGTTTTCGGTCTTTAAACAATAAAGGTAAAATTGATAATAGAAACCGCTTCAAAAGCCAAAATGAGGCGGTTTCTTTTTTAAGATGATAAGAAGAACTAAATTATTTCTGTTCATTCTCTGCATTCTGATGATTTCAGAATCCCAAGCACAGCAAAACACCATTTTAATTATCGCTGACGATTTAAGTCCTGATTATTTAGGTTGTTTTAGTACCGTTACCGATACAGCGAAAACCCCAAACATATCTGCATTAGCCCAAAGTGGAATAAAGTTTACCAAAGTTTGGTCAGCACCGGTTTGTTCACCGGCAAGGGCAGGAATACTTACAGGCAGGTATCCGTTCAGAACAGGTGTAGGTGGTGTTATCACAAGTGGAACTTCCCCTCAAATTGATACCGCTGAAATGAGCATTGCTAAATTACTTAAATACTATGCACCTGTTACCTACAATACGGCTTGTGTAGGCAAATGGCATCTGACCGTAAATGCACCGCTTAAAAGGTTAAACCCGAATAAACTCGGGTTTGATTTGTATTCAGGAAATTTTAACGGAGCAATTCCAAACTATTACAATTACCAAAGAGTGAAAAATGGAATTTTAGACACAGTTACAACCTATGCAACAACTCAAACTGTTAATGATGCAATAGATTGGCTGGACACTATGAATATGACCAAACCGTTTTTTCTTTGGCTGGCTTTTAATGCACCGCACGACCCGTTTCATTTGCCGCCTCCTTCTCTCTGCGATACAACAGGTTTAAGTGGAACAACTGCCGACATTACAGCATACCCCGAAAAGTATTTTAAAGCCGCACTGCAGGCAATGGACTCTGAAATAGGCAGATTATTTGCCTATTTATCCCTGCATAATTTAATGGATAGCACCAATATTATCTTTATTGGCGATAATGGAAATCAACAGCAGGTTGCCCAAATTGCAAACCCTGCAAAATCTAAAGGAACCATCTACGACTATGGAGTTCGTGTGCCAATGATTATTAAAGGACCATCCGTTGTCAATGGAAACAGAACAAGTAACGAACTCATTAATGCACCCGATTTATTTGCAACTATTGCAGAAATGTGTGGTTTCCCGTATTGGAAAAATTCAGTGCCGGTTTCAACAGTTGTAGATAGCAAAACATTTCTGCCAATCATAAAAAATCAAACAATCAACAACCGGACCTGGATTTTTACAGAAACCTTTAATACTCCGGCAACCTCCGATGATGGTAAAACAATTCGCAATCAGGATTACCACTTATTGCGTTTCGACAATGGGGGTTCCGAATTTTATAATCAAACAACAGATGCAGAAGAAAATAACAATTTACTTCTAAGCACTTCTTTAATGACCTCAATGGACATTAGCAATTATCATTTTTTATGTGATAGTATTTCAGCATTAACCGGAATTTCCGGATGCCTTCCCCTTTCTGCTGAATATTTAAATTCAGAGGTTGAAACCTTGCTGTTTCCAAATCCTGTAAATACAACCATCAATGCAAATTGCAAAAATGGTTATCAGATATTTTCAGTTACGGGATTATTAATAAAACAAAGCGCTTTACCTACTACAACAATCCGGATTTCAGAACTACCTTTAGGATTTTATTTCTTAAAATCAGGTAGCAGGATAACAAAATTTATAAAGGAAGAGTGAAGGGGCTGCACAACAATGCGGGGTACAGTTCTTCCTTCGTATAACAATTAAATACTAATCAAAATGAAAAATCAATTACAAAAATCAGTTTTAATTGCAACGCTCGCCTTCATTGGCTTGAGCAATGTTGCAAATGCACAAGTAGTATTAGTTGAACCTTCTGGCACGGGCAGCCAGGATATTAACCGCCTTTCTCGTTCGGGCAATAATCTTTTCTTTGTAGGAAGAGAACAAGGGGGAAGCGCTACCGATGTGTACTTATGGTCAAATGATGGCACAACAAGCACTAAAATAAACTTCCTAAGTTCTCTCACTGCAAATATAAATCCTTCCTACTTTTATCCTTGTAATGGAAAAACTTTCTTTTTTTATTCCGATGGAGTGAGTGTAAGCGGTTACGAACCATGGGTAACCGATGGAACATCCGCAGGCACTATGATGATAAAAAATATAAACTCCGGTGCTTCAAATTCTGTTGCAAGCAATGGCGCTCAGGATTGTTTTTGTTATAATAATAAAATCTATTTCTCTGCCAATGATGGCACTAATGGAACAGAATTATGGGTTAGTGATGGCACAAGTGCCGGAACAATGATGGTAAAAGATATAAATGTCGGCTCAGGAAGTTCTGTTCTTTCAGCAGGGGCAATGTATGGATTCGTATTATATAACAGCGAACTTTATTTTCTTGCAAAAAGTTCTACTGCGCCCGAATTATGGCATACCGATGGAACAACAACCGGCACACTTCAAGTGGCAAATCCATCTGGATTATCTGCCATATGGAGTACAAGTGTTCTGTCTGTTCATAATAATATGCTGTATTTCTTAGGAACCTATAATTCGCAAAACAATTCTTTAATGAAAAGTGATGGAACTACCAATGGAACAGTTTTAGTTGGCAACAACTTTCCCACAAGTGGTTTTACACCTCAGATGGGCAGCATGAAAAGCCTTGGCACAGAAGCCATATTCAACTATAATATTGTTACAAGAGATGGAATTTATAAAACTGATGGTACATCTATTTCTTTAATTAAAGACAGTATGTCATTTGGAAGCCGCGTTATTTTGGGGAGCAATATTCTTTTTAGAAGTGCCGGGTTGTGGATTACAGATGGAACAACAGGAGGAACTTTGCAACTAAATGCTGTTTCTGGTCCATCATTTTCCCCTGTTATAAATGGAAAAGTTTATTTTTCAAGTTTGGGCAATAATATTTGGGAAACAGATGGAACAGTTTCGGGAACCAGTCAAATAGCAACCATAAGTACGGTTATGGATTTTACTGAATTAAACGGTGAATTATTTTTCATGGCAAAAAATTCCGCGAACGGCAATCGCATAGAACTTTTTAAATTGGGAACTACTACAGGTATATCTGATTTAGCAGATAACAATTTTATTGCTGTTTATCCTAACCCTGCTTCGCAGCAATTGTTTATTGAATTATCCGACTACAAAAATACAACAGCGGAAATATTCAATATGCAAGGACAGTTATTACAAAGCATTAATTTGCAATCTTCAAAAACAACAGTATCGGGTGACAATTTGACGACTGGAATTTACTTTGTAAAAATAAAAAACACAGAGGGAGTAACAATTAAAAAATTTGTGAAGGACTAACAGTTTCAAGGCAGGGCAAGCAAACCTGCCCATAACATTAAGAGAGTGACGGCATAACATCGGTATTGAAAGTTACTGCAGAGTAGAGTAGGGGAGCGTTCCAATTCAAAAACCAATAAGCCCTGTCCCGATAAATCGGGGCGGGGCTTTTTTATTCTGTTCAAAACAAGTGTATAACTACCA
>JAHEYA010000300.1 GCA_023251855.1 Bacteroidota bacterium | reverse complement strand
AAAGATAATGTTCCTTTTTTGCCTTCTTCAATTTTAGATAGGTCAGAAACAACAACTTGCTCATCACCCTCAATTTTTCCTTTTAACAGTTCGGCTATTTGTTTAGCAGTATATTTCATTTTAATCGGATAAAATTATTTAAGTTTCAAATTTAATGATTTTATAAGAATAAATAACCGGAAAGATATTCACCGAAATTCAGTAATTCAATTTTAGATTTCCTTCATTTTTTTGAATTCTACGAGGAAGTGATGACCGATAATAGAAAAAAGTAAATATAAGATTTGCAGAAATATAATTAAAATTATTTTTTGAGATAATTTATCAAATTTCCAGTGAGTTTTTTCAAAGTACCTTGGCTAACATTGCCAAGTACCCCAGGTATTCTTGATGCTGGAATCACTGTAAGAAAACCGAGTCGGATTATCGAAGGGGATTTTAATCTAGAGATCGAATAATCTGGGTGGTTAGTGTCCAACTTTTCGTCAAAGCCGTTTATGAAATGATGCAACTGTGTGCTTATTCCACAAACTAACCAATCACCATGTCCCGGCATTTGTTTAAGAAGCAATGAGGGTCTTTTTTTTATTTGTCCATCTGATTGTGGCAATGGAATTAAAACAATATCACTGGGTTTCATTTATGGTATTCAGGATTAGCTTCCCTCAGGGTGATACTTTCGTAATCAGGCTCTTTATCACTATATGCACTGGCAAATGCTTTTGCACTAAGAGTACTCCATTCACTTTTTTCTTCAAGAAACATTTCTGTTTGAGCCATTGTTAACAGGTGGTTGACATATCCTATATATTCTAAAGCGGTATTAGAAGCTAAAGTTGTGAGTTGTAAAACTTTTAAATCTGAACATTTAATTTCATTGTTACTAAGCATAATTGCGGCAATTGAAATAAATTCGATTTTTAATGATGCATTCATTATTCCCATCAGTAATCTACTAATTTGAGACGGCATAAATTGAAGAGCGATAACAAATGATGAATAATCAAAGTTAGCCATTGAAACAGATTCCATGCTTTTATCGCTTAGAACACCTGCATCTGAAAAAAAAGAAACTAATTTTCTATTGTAAGTTAATGATTGAGCAATGTGATATCCTACCTTTTTGAGACGTGGATTTTCTCCCAACTGTTCTATTGACGGATAAACTTCATCTAAAACAGAATTAATATCTTGTTTTCCCTTAGTTAACCAATCGAGAGCTTTAATTCTCAATGAAAATAATTGCGGAGAAATTAAATGAAGTTCAGAATCAAGCTTTTTTCTTGAGTTAAGCGCATTATTAATCAACTTCTCAAGCTTTTTTAAATCCTTTAAGATTTCTTTATCTAAACTACTTGAGTGTTGTTTTAAATCTAAGAAGACAAAATCTAAATTACCATATTGTCCTAATGTGGCTGCTTGCATACTACAAATTTACGTAAATTTTAAACACTAAATGTATGCGTGACCTCGAGAGGGGTCGAACCTCCAACCTTCGGTTCCGGAAACCGACACTCTATCCAGTTGAGCTACGAAGTCGTTTATTAATAATATACAAAAGTAATGTAAACTCATTAAGTCGAGAGAGAAAAAATAAAAAATGAAGCATCTTTTAAATTTCAACAAAGAACAATATTATTGTTAATTTTATGTTTTCGCAATCGGGTTGCCATTCTTTAGGATTGGTAGTTAAATTATTTTGCATGAAAAAAATCAGTTTATTTTTTACGATCTTATTAGCTTTTAAATTTATTGCTGCACAAAGCGTACCTGTTGGGCATTGGAAAGATTACCTATCTTACAAAAGCGGAGTTTCAGTAACTGAAGGCGGTGGTAAAGTGTATTGTGCTACCACCAGCGGAATTTTTTCATTCAACAAATCTGACAACTCACTCGACCGTTTATCAAAAATAAATGGATTAGCAGATATTGAAGCCACAGTAATTAATTACAATAAATACAGTTCAAAACTGCTGATAGCCTACAAAAATTCAAATATTGATATTATTGATAATACTACAATAACAAACCTTGCAGATATAAAACGTAAACCAATACAAGGAAACAAATCCATCAATACTATTTATTTTATAAATGAATATGCTTATTTATCATGTGGTTTTGGGATTGTTGTCATTGACATGAATAAAATGGAGGTGAATGACACTTACTATATAGGACCGAATGGTGGATCTATAAATGTGAGAGATATTACTTCTGATGCAACTTATCTTTATGCCGCCACTGACGGTGGGATATACAGGGCTTTGAAAAACAGTCCTAATTTAGCAAATTTTACTTCTTGGTCGGTTATGAGTGGCTTACCAACCGGTATTTATAATACCATCACAGCGTTTAATGGAAAGATTTATACAAACCATTCTCGGTTTTTGATGAATGGTCAGACTCAAAAGGATACCATGTATGTGTATGATAATGTATCCTGGAACCAATTTGGAGCACCTGGTTATTTTGGAGGGATTGGATATGTTACAAACTCAATGAAGTCATTTAATAACCAGTTGTTAGTTGTATTTGATAATGGTATTTTAAAGTTTGATACAACTGAAACCCTTACTAATTTTTATGCAGCTTATTTATTCCCTTTTTCCGGTGACTATTATAGGCCGAAACAAGCACTGATAGATAATAACAATATATTGTGGATAGCCGATAGTGAATATGGGTTAGTGTCAACAGTAAGCGAGTATTCTTCTGAATTCCGTTTTCCGGAAGGTCCCGGAAGTGCCAACATTGTATCCATGAGCCTTGCTAATGATTATTTGTGTGTTACTCCGGGAGGAGGAGGAGATGGTTATTATCAGGATGGGCTCTATTTTTATGATGGTATTGGTTGGAAAAATACAAGAGGTAATTATCCATCAGTAATAAATTTAGATACCGTTTATGATGTTCATAATGCCCTTGTCGATCCACTCAATGCGAAAAAAACCTTTGTAACAACAGGTTTAGCAGGTGTTATTGAATTTAATAACGGAGTGCCTGTTAAGCAATACAAACCCGACAACAGCTCCTTACAACATATTAATGTTCCCGGTTATACTCCAACCTGGACCTCGGGTTTAGCGCTTGATGCCAACAGTAATTTATGGGTTGCTAATTCAGGTGTTCCCTCTTCGCTCTCGATAAAAAATTATGACAATACCTGGCAGGCCTTGAATTTTGCTCCAATCATTGGTAATTCTCCAAATCTTGGTCAAATACTAATTGATAAAAGTGACCAAAAATGGTGTATTCTCACAGGTGGCGGTGGAATAATGGTATATAACGGAACCTCTGCAGCACCCAATGCATCAAACACTATTAAGATGTCGGCAGCTAAAGGAAATGGAGCTTTACCAAGCACCAATGTTTTTTGCATGGTTGAAGATAAAAATGGAGAGATTTGGGTTGGTACAGATAAAGGAATAGCAGTGTTTTATTCGCCATCAGCAGTTTTTTCAGGGCAAAATTTTGATGCACAACAAATACTGATAGAGCAAGACGGACATGTACAGATACTTCTGGAAACAGAGCTTATTCAGGCAATTGCGATAGATGATGCTAATCGCAAATGGATCGCTACTGCCAACTCCGGAATATTTTTAATGTCGGCAGATGGTACGCAACAAATTTTGCATTTTGATAAAGATAACAGTCCACTATTCAGTAATGATGTTAAAAGCATTGTTATCAATCACAAATCCGGAGAAATTTTTTTCGGTACTTCCAAAGGTTTGATCTCACATAGAGGAACCGCTACAGAAGGCCTCGAAGATTTCACTGATGTGTATTCATTTCCCAACCCTGTAAAACATAGTTATGATGGGCCAATTGCAATAAAAGGTTTAGTGAGTAATTCAATATTAAAAATTACTGATATCAGCGGAACGCTTGTGTATGAAATGAGATCAGAAGGTGGACAAGCGATCTGGTATGGTAAAAATCTTAAAGGCGAACGTGTAAACACAGGTGTTTATATGGTATTTTGTACAAGTGATGATGGTACAAAAACAGAAGTAACAAAAATTTTAGTTGTAAATTAATTTGAATAAGCCCCTACTTCTCTACTTTTCAAGATGCTGCAT
>JAHEYA010000039.1 GCA_023251855.1 Bacteroidota bacterium | reverse complement strand
TGCCAAAGAGCCTCCTGACAGGGAGAAACAGACATTAAAGGAACATTTGTCGTGCTTGTTTGAAAGAGATGGATGGACATTCAATCTGGTATACATTATAACATTTGGAGGATTTATCGGATTAGCGAATTTTTTGCCCACTTATTTTTATGACCAGTTTGGTGTTTCAAAAATTCAAGCGGGTCAATTAACCATGATTGCTGCATTGATGGGTAGTGCAGTACGTATTGTTGGTGGGTGGGTATCTGACCGATGGGGCGGAATAAATACTTTATCAGCAGTTTTTGGAGTTATCATTTTAACCATGATTGTGGCTAGCTTTCCAATAAGTGTAGTGACTACAACGGTAGTGTTTGCTATATGTTTTGCTGCATTAGGTGCAGGAAATGGAGCTTTATTTCAATTGGTTCCACTACGATGGCCCTTAGCTACAGCCGTTGCAAGTAGCATGATTGGTGAAATAGGAGCTTTAGGTGGAAGTTTTATTCCCAATGCAATGGGTTTTTCAAAACAGCATTCTGACACTTACGCTTGGGGATTTATTTCCTTTGCAGTATTAGCTGTGATTGCACTAATTGTATTACGTTTTGCTCAACGTAAATGGACTAAAACCTGGGTTGATAAAGGTGGAAAAGTAAAAATCAAAAAACAAGAAATTGATTTTGAGATTCATGAACATATTCCTGGAATGGTTATTCAAAATGCTAAGCCGGCATTTTCCAGGAACGGAGCATTCTCATTCAGAACAATTATTTATCCTGTTGGAAATTCTGAATTGGCTGTTAAAGCAAGGGTTCAAGCAGCTTACCTGGCAAATACTACCGGCTCAAAATTAATCCTGTTGTATGTTGATGAAAAATTTCACAACACCGGTTTGTTAGCTTCCGACTCTCCAGAATGGACAGCAATTAAGAAAAATTGGATCAGTGAAGGAAAAGACATATTGATAAACGAGGCAAAAAAATTAAAAGAATTAAATGTACAAAATATGGAAGCAGTATTTGGTCAGGGGGATGTTGCCTCTGAAATAATTGCAATTGCAAAAGAGCGCGAGGCTGAGTTGATAATACTTGCAAGCCACAGGGCATCGCCACTTGGAAAATTATTAATGGGAAGCAGAACATACAATGTTTTTAAAGATGCCCCATGCCCGATATTGAGAATTGTAAGGTAAACTAAAAAATAAAAACTATGGCTACATGGCTTAACAAATGGACTCCAGAAGATCCACAATTTTGGAACAACGAAGGCAGCAGAACAGCTTGGCGAACGTTAACAGTTACAACTTTTGCCCTCATACTCTCATTTTCTACATGGTTTATGATGAGTGCAATTGCTGTGAAATTGCCAGGTATAGGTTTTAAGTTTGATAAAGATCAACTCTTTTGGCTCACTGCAATGCCTGGCTTGGCAGCAGGGATTTTGAGAATGATTCATACTTTTTTGTTACCAATATTTGGTTCCCGACATGTAATAACAATTTCTACCATCATCAAATTAATTCCTTGCATAGGAATTGGATTAGCAGTGATGGATCCTGCAACTCCTTTTTGGGTATTTATGGTACTGGCTTTTACTGCTGGTTTTGGCGGTGGTGATTTTTCCTCTTATATGCCTAGCACAAGTTTATTTTTCCCAAAACGCCTGCAAGGAACTGCATTGGGAATACAAGCAGGAATTGGAAATTTTGGTGTTAGTGTTGCACAATTCGTAACACCTGCAATTCTGGGTGTTGCAACATATGGGGCAGCCGAAGTATTCACAAAAACAAATCCGAAAACTAAAGAGGTACTGGGAACCTCTCAAATTTATTTACAAAGTGCAGCTTTTTGGTATGTTCCTCTTTTGATTATTCTTGCAATTGCTGCATGGTTTTTAATTAAAAGTATTCCTGTTAAAGCTTCTTTTAAAGAACAGCTGGATATCTTCAAAAGCAAACATACCTGGTTTTGCACCATCACTTATGTGATGACATTTGGCGGATTCTCCGGGTTGGCAGCTATATTTCCACTAATGATTAAAATTATTTACGGAGATTTTCCTAACGCTCCGGATCCATTAAAATATGCATTCCTGGGTCCATTGATTGGTGCCGGAAGCAGAGTGTTGTTTGGATTTGTTGCCGATAAAGTAGGGGGTGCAATACTTACAACACTTACCGGTATTGCTTTAATCATTGGTTGTGTGGCAATGGTGCAGATGGGTTTACTAACTCCCACTTCAGTTGATCAATTCCCATCATTTTTATATTTAATGTTGTTCTTATTCTTTATTACCGGAATGGGTAATGCTGCAACATTCCGTCAATATCCCATAATATTTGGAAGCAATGCACGACAGGCAGCTGGCGTAATCGGTTTTACCGCAGCTATCGCAGCATTCGGTCCATTTATATTTTCTACCTCAGTAAGTGCAGTTATGAAAAGTACTGGAAATGCAAATGCATTCTTTTATGCAATTGCAGTGTTTTTTGCTTTCGCCACTATTATTAACTGGTGGTATTATACCAGAAAAGGATGTGAAAGACCTAGCTAAAATTATTATTAAAAAATAACAAAAATTAAATTAAATAAATAAACTTATGAAAACGACAATCAAAGGAACTCTACTTAGCATTGTTATTGGCGCAACAGCACTACCTTCAAATGCACAAATGACATTAACAGGCGAAATAAGGACAAGAACTGAGTACAGGCATGGTTATAAATCATTGATAGATTCCGGACAAAGCGGATCTCTTTTTACCTCTCAGCGTACCCGGTTAAATTTTGGATATGGTGGTGAAAACTATAAGGTTGGTGTAAGTGTTCAGGATGTAAGAATATGGGGTAGCCAGCCTCAGGGAAACGCTACTGACGGATTAACTTCATTGCACGAAGCTTGGGCTGAATATAATTTCACTAAAAAATTCTCAGCTAAATTCGGAAGGCAAGAGCTTCCTTATGACGATCATAGAATGCTTGGAAATGTTGACTGGACACAACAAGGGAGAAGTCATGACCTGGTTCTATTAAAATTTAGCGACAGCACATTTACTGCACATGCTGGTATTGCTTATAACCAGAATGCAGAATCCAACTTAGGGATGTCATACACAATTGCTCCAAGTTATAAAGAATTGCATTTTTTATGGTTGAATAAAAAAATAAATAGTTTCAATATATCCGTATTGTTCTTAAATAATGGTTACCAATCGCCCGTTAGTATTAATAGCACACGTTTTAGCCAAACTGCAGGAACACGTATTGAATTTAAGAAAAATAAAATATTTGCTGCCTTGAATTTTTATGATCAAATGGGAGACGACAATAGTGTAGGCACCGATGGTAAAATCAGAAAAATGAATGCAATGCTTATTGGTGTTGATGCGGTTTACAATATAACAGGAAAGTTTTCGGCCGGACTTGGATATGAATTACAAACTGGGCAAAGTCAAACTGATACAGCAAGAGCGTATAAAAACGTAAATCATTCGTTCAATCCTTTCTATGGAACCAATCACAAATTCAACGGTTACATGGATTATTTTTATGTAGGCAATCACATCAACACCGTGGGATTACAGGATATATACCTTAAACTAAAATATAAATCCGAAAAAGCCTGGATTGGTTTGGATGCTCACATGTTCTCAGCAGCTGCAAATGTATTGGATACAAAAGAACTTGTTAAAAGTGGCAAATACACAGCTATGAATAGCTCACTAGGAACAGAACTTGATCTTACTTGTGGATATACTCTTACCACAAATGTAAATCTTCAGGTTGGCTATTCACAAATGTTTGCAACCGAGACCATGAAAGCTTTAAAAGGCGGTAAAAATGATTTGACCCAGAACTGGGCTTATTTGATGTTTACTTTTAAACCCAATTTTTTAAAATAATTTTTTACCATACTTTAAAAAACAGCCCTGCGAAATTCTGGGCTGTTTTTTTGTTTTAAAGAATATGATAAATATCATTTTTTTATGCTCCATATCTACCGTAATTTGTTTCAAAACATAACGCTATGATAGATTTAAAAAACCTTGCAAAAAGTGACCCCGTAAAACGTAACGTTGAGAAGGGTTTGGAACAAGTTGAACACACTCCAATGGATCCTCCATCGGCATACGAGCAGCCGGGAAAGTTAAAAGTGGCTTTTGAAAATATGGAAAAGCCACTTCAAACATTTGTGGATGAGCATAAAGAAGCAATCGAACAAATTGAATCATTTGAAAAAGCATTGGTACAGTTCAAAACCAATGGATATAAGGTAGATCAAAAAATAAATGAATTGTTTGGAAAATTTTTCAAATATTTTGATGATGATCTGATGGCACATAATCGTCAGGAAGAAAAAGTGTTGTTCCCTATTTTAAACAAAAGGTTATTGGAAGCAGGTGAACATAGCACCGGTGAAAATCCGGTTACAGCAATAGATGTGATGGAAGATGACCATGTAAAGTTTATTCAGTTGGGAGCTTTATCGTTTAATCTTTTAGGTCTCGCAACACGATTAAAAGATGAAGGATCAAAGTTATTTGTGTTGGACACAGCCTGTGATAACGCCAGGGAGTTAGTTGAACTTCTTAAACTTCATATTTATCGCGAAGACTATACCCTATTCCCTCTTGCACAAAAATATCTTACCAAAGAAGAATTTGATGCAATAGAAACCCAAATGCATAAACATTAATGGAATATTTAAATAAAAATATTACTGATTCATTTGGCAGAGAGCATGATTACCTGCGTATTTCACTCACTGAGCGTTGTAACCTCCGTTGTTTTTATTGTATGCCTGCTGAAGGTATTCCTCTTCGTCCACGTTCAGAATTTATGAAAAAAAATGAAGTGGTTGATATTGCAAAAACATTTGTAGATCTAGGTGTAAAAAAAATTAGACTTACCGGTGGAGAACCCCTTGTAAGGAATGATGCAAAAGAAATTATTGAAGCACTGTCGTTATTACCTGTTGAGCTTGCGATTACTACCAATGGAATTTTGGTTGATAAGTTCATCAACACTTTTACTTCAGTAGGATTAAAATCAGTGAACGTAAGTCTGGACTCACTTCAAAGAGAAAAATTAAATACGATCACCCGCAGAAATTATTTTGATTCAATTATGTCAAACATTCAGCTACTGATAAAACAAAATTTTCATGTAAAGTTAAATGCAGTAATAATGAGAGGAGTAAATGATGATGAGGTAATTGATTTCATCGAATTTACCAAAGAAAATAATGTGCATTTCAGATTCATTGAGTTTATGCCTTTTGATGGAAACAAGTGGAACTGGAAGAAAGGAGTGTCTTACAAAGAAATGATGACTGTTATTAACTCCTCGTATTTCGACAAGGTTCAACGCATTGAAGACGGAAAAAATGATACCTCAAAAAATTATAAAATAGAAGGCTATAATGGCACCTTTGCTGTGATCAGTTCAGTAACTAACCCTTTCTGCGATTCGTGCAACAGATTGCGTCTTACTGCAGATGGAAAATTAAAAAACTGTTTGTTTTCAAATTCCGAAACCGATTTACTTTCAAGCTTACGTCATGGAGAAAATATTCGTCCGCTGATACTGGAATCTGTTTGGAACAAAAAAGCCCGTAGAGGTGGAATGGATACCTTAGCCCAATTCTCAAATCCAACTGAACATAGTAAAAACCGCTCTATGTTGGCAATTGGCGGATAAAATAATGTCATACCCCCTCCCTACCCAACTCTTTCAACCTCTTCACATGTGAAGCAAATGCATTAAAAAAAGTAGGTTTCAGGTTATATGTTAAACCAAATTCTTTGGCTGTTTGTTGCACAATCGGTGAAAGCTGCCGATAATGAATGTGGCAAATATTAGGAAACAAATGGTGTTCAATCTGAAAATTAAGTCCGCCAATATACCAGCTCAGAAAAAAATTGTTTCTTCCAAAGTCGGATGTAGTGGCCAACTGGTGAATTGCCCAATCATTTTCAATAATTCCCTTTTCATTTGGCATTGGCTGTTCAGCGCCTTCCACCACATGCGCCATTTGAAAGACTGTACTTAAAATGCACCCTGTAGTCCAGTGCATAATAAAGAACCCCGTTAAAACCTGCCAACACTTGAAATCAGTTAGCAGTAGCGGCAAACCAATGATCACAAAAAGATAAATCAATTTATATACTACCATTTTAGTAAATTCCAAAGTGGGATTCATTCCGTGTTTGCGGGTGATTCCGGCTTTGTTGTATTTCAACAATTGTGTAAAATCTTTTGTGAGTTTAGAAAAAGTCATCAGCCCATAAAAGAAAAAAGCATGAATGTATTGATAGCGGTGAATTTTCCGAAGAGGAGCATGTTCGGCCAACCGAATGGGACCTCTTGATGCAATGTCTTCGTCCACTCCATGAATATTTGTATGAGTATGATGCAAAATATTATGTTGTATTCTCCAATTAAAAACATTGCTTCCGAGCAAATATATTGTCCCTCCAAGCAATTTATTTAACCATTGCCAGCGAGAATAAGAACCATGGAGAGCATCGTGCATCACACCCATGCCTGTACCTGCCATCCCAATTCCCATTAATACCGTGAGCAACAAACCCAACCATGCACCCACAGGAACAGTAAGCAGCACCACGAAAGGAACAATATAAGCAGACAGCATGAGTATTGTTTTTATTACCATACTTGCGTTTCCTTGTTGTGAAATTCCTTTTTCTTCAAAATACTTAAAGACATTTTTTCTCACAGTGGCTGCAAATAGCTTCTGTTTGTCATTACAAATAAATTTTATTGTTTTCATTTTCATATACATTTCAAATATTCAAATAAGTATTTACTAGTGCCATCAACTGAAAAAAGAGATAACGAAAAAATTATTTTTGTATCAGCACCATCTTGCCCATGCTATAGGATTTGCATGTTCTGATAGCATAAAAATAAATTCCGGCTGGCAATTGTGACCCTGCATTGTTTTTTCCGTCCCATTCAATGTCATTGGCTCCAGCCATTTCCGATTTATTCGAGAAATACTTCACTACACTTCCATAAATATTATAAATAGAAATAGAAACCTCTGCAGGAGAACTGAGCTCGTATCCTATTCTCACTTTTTCGTCAAAAGGATTTGGATAAGCAAAAGATTTAATTCGCGTCAGTGCTGACACCGAATTTAAGTTTGTGGGGATAAGAAGAGAATCGTTTGCCAGTAATGCCCCAATGTCGATATACTCATCACCTGGCAAATAATAGAGCCACTGGAAAGCATCAAAAAGCATTTCATCGGCTGTGTTTGGTCCCGAAATAACAAGTGCCGGATTCGGATTGTTTGGATTATTTGTTGTATTGTCATACACATGGCTGGCACGCAATGTATATCCTGCAGGAATTTTTTTCATATATTGATAAGTATAATATCCTTGCCAGTTGAAATCCCATTTGTTGAGACGGATGAGCGGGATGGTATCAGTGCCGTTGTCGGCATAATTTATAATACTCGTGCAGATACCGTGGCTGTGCGGAAATGCGGAGTACATAGACAATGCAACCGGCAGCCCTCCTCCGGATGGATATTTTGCAGTACATGTTTTAACGGTGTTTGCAGGAATAAAAAGAGACCAGTTTTGTAAAGGCACTGAACTATTAATATTGCGAATACCAGTTGTGTTTGCAGGATAAAAGTAGAGACGAATTTGTGTGCTGTCTATGTTTCCTGCGCTGCCTGCGGGATAATGTATCTGCAAAACAAGTTTTGATCCTGCTTTAATGCGTATTCCAGCTTTCAGTTGTGCCTTACCGGGAAAAACCGTTGGAGGGGAGCCTGGGGCATAACCGCCAATTCCAATATCGCCTGCCTGATTAAAACAAGTGCCTGATAAATCATTGGTTGAACTGCCAACAGTATCCACATTCACAACCACATGATGTACAACAGAATAATTTCCTGGAACAATTTCATACGCGCGCAAGTATCTATCCTGTGTTAAGCCGGTTGGTATGGAAAAACAATCATACGCATCTGTTGAACCTGCGTTGCTCGTGAAAGTGGGGATTTTCAGAATTAAGTCCGGAGTTCCGTATAACTTGTATTGAGAATAGATAGGTGCAGGTGGTGCTTGCGTGGTATCGCCCATCACGGAACCGCCGGCAATCCAACTAAGGATAGCAGCTTTTTCTGAAGCAGTGATGGAACGCTCATGTAAAAAGCGTGTATAAGTTGTATCGGGCGGCCATACAGGCATTTTGCCCATCTGTAAATCATGTTGAATTGCACTTGACCATGGGAATGTTTCGCTGAAATTCATCATGGATTGTGTATGCTGACCCTCGTGGTGGCAACCAGTGCATCGCGAATAAAATATTGGAGCAACATCTTTGTAAACAAGCTGTGCTGTAGTTGTCCGGATGAAAGAAATTTCTATTATAAACAGAAAGCCAATGTAAAGTTTTTTCATTTGCATGATATATAGATTAAGGATTGGAAATATATTTTATAGTGTTCCCCTTCTAGCCTGCTCTGCTTCAATAGATTCGAATAATGCCCGAAAATTTCCTTTACCAAAAGATTTAGCTCCCTTACGTTGAATGATCTCGAAAAATAGAGTTGGCCTGTCTTCCACCGGTTTAGTAAAAATTTGAAGTAGGTAACCATCTTCATCTTTGTCAACCATAATTCCCCATTTTTTTAATTCATTCAAATCTTCTTCAATAGTACCTACACGATCTTTTACTGAATCGTAATAACTTCCGGGCACATATAAAAATTCTACTCCTCGTTTTCTCATTTCAGAAACCGTAAATACAATGTCATCGGTAGCTACTGCAATATGCTGACATCCGGGACCCCTGTAAAAATCCAGATACTCTTCCACCTGCGATTTCTTTTTCCCTTTTGCCGGTTCATTGATAGGAAATTTTATTCTGCCATTTCCGTTGGTCATTACTTTGCTCATTAAGGCAGTATATTCAGTGGAAATATCTTTATCATCAAACGTTACCAGATTAGCAAAGCCCATTACAGTCTCATAAAATGCAGCCCATTTATTCATCTCACCCAACTCAACATTACCAACCATGTGGTCGATGTATTTTAATCCTGTTGAAGAAGGGCGGTATTCTGTTTCCCATTTTTCATATCCGGGCAAGAATATTCCTTTGTAATTTTTTCGCTCAATAAAAACATGTACTGTTTCTCCATAGGTGTGAATTCCCGCTTTTACTATTTCTCCGTCTTTATCCGCTTCAACACTTGGCTCCAAAAACGATTCAGCACCTCGCCTAATCGTTTCAGCATAAGCCGAACGTGCATCATCTACCCATAATGCAATAACTTTCACTCCATCACCATGCATACGGAGATGATGTGATATTTCACTTTCAGGATTAAATGGAGAAGTAAGCACCAATCGAATTCTGTCTTGTACCAATACGTATGAACATTTATCACGCATACCTGTTTCCAATCCTGCGTATGCTAACTCCTGAAACCCGAAAGCAGTTTTATAAAAATGTGCAGATTGCTTGGCATTACCCACATAGAGCTCTACGTAGTCTGTTCCGTTAATTGGTAAAAAGTCTTTTGCTTTTTCAAAAACCTTTTCACCACTGTAATTATAATTTTTTACTTCCGTCAGATCTTTTGTTTTCATAATTATTTTTTAAAGAATTGCTCATAACAAGCGAATAAAAAAATAGAGATAATGATTATGGAAAATACTTTACCAATTATCTTTTCAAAAATTGATTTTTGATTTTTATTTACTTCACAACATCTTTTCATTGTTATTCATTTTATTTAAACAGTCACGGAATTCGTAAGCCAGGATTTAAAATAATCCTTTACCTCAATGTTTAAAGCTTCTTTAGTAATTTTCAAAGGATTAAAAGGATCGATCATTACTGCTAATTCATTTGTTTCTTTTTTTCCGATACTTCGTTCAATAGCTCCCGGATGTGGCCCATGGGGTATTCCGGCAGGATGTAAGGTAATTTGTCCTTTTTGGATATTATTTCTGCTCATAAATTCACCATCAACATAATAAAGTAATTCATCCGAATCAATATTGCTGTGATGATAAGGTGCCGGAATGGCCTCCGGATGATAATCATATAATCGCGGGACAAAAGAGCAGATCACAAAGCCCCTTCCTTCAAAATTTTGATGAACAGGAGGGGGCATATGTATTCGACCTGTTATGGGTTCAAAATTAAATATAGAAAATGCATACGGATAGCTGTAACCATCCCAGCCAATAACATCAAATGGATGTGACTCATAGAAATAAGGATAAATGATACCACGTTTTTTGATACGGACTTCAAACTCACCCAATTCATCATGTGTTTCCAGTGAATAAGGAAATTTAAAATCTCTCTCGCAAAAAGGAGAGTGTTCAAGCATTTGACCAAACTCGTTGCGATAACGTTTAGGAGTGCGGATAGGACTATGAGATTCAATAACTAACATTTTGTTTTCTGTTGTAGCAAATTTTATTTGATACACTGTTCCTCGTGGAATAACCAGATAGTCGCCATATTCAAAATCAACAATGCCATACATTGAGTGCAAAGAGCCAGAACCTTTATGAATAAAAATGAGTTCATCAGCATCCGAATTTTTAAAAAAATATTCGTTCATGGATTTGGTTACTGAAGAAATTCCAATAGACATATCATCATTTACAAAAAGTATCTTCCTGCTTTTTATATAATCCCTTTCAGGAGCAACTTCTAATCCAAGAAAACTCATCGCTTTTAAATTATCTTCAATTGCAATTTCCGGCCGGACCGAATACGGGTTTCCCATTTTTTTCACCATCGTTGGAGGATGCAAATGATAAACTAATGATGAAGTACCTGAAAACCCTTCAGTTCCGAATAATTCTTCGTGGTATAAATTGCCGTTTTTCTGACGAAAAACGATGTGTCTTTTTTGGGGAAGCTTCCCAATTGATCTATAAATTGGCATTTTAATAAGTTTTTAATGAACTTTAAATTATTCCAAAGTATTTGTATAACGCCCAGAGGTAGCAGATACCTACTCTTTACTAACCAAATATTTCAATTAAGTTCCGGTCATTGCACTTTTTCCCTTACTGCTCTAACTTCCGCAATTGTAACCGCCCCACCTGTATTGCCGAAGCTGTTGTAAACATAAGTGAGTACTGAAGCAACTTCTTCATCAGAAAGTGGCTGTGGCGGCATGGTGCTGTTGTATTTTACTCTATTCACAGTCATCTCCCCTGTCTTGCCTTTTATCAC
>JAHEYA010000038.1 GCA_023251855.1 Bacteroidota bacterium | reverse complement strand
TCAAAAAGCGTTCATGAGTAATTGGTTTTACAATAAAATCGGTAACATTAAAATCAAAAGCTTCAAGAGCATACTCTTTATTTGAAGTAATCATGATTATTTGCGGTTTAGGTTCCGGAATCACTTTGATAAGGTCCCAACCACTCATTTCGGGCATTTCAACATCTAAAAAAATGAGATCGATCTTTTCATTCATCAACACCTGAGAAGCTTCAACAGCACTGGAGCAGCTTTGTACCAATTGCAGAAAAGGTGTTTTGGCAACAAGCAGTTCCAATACCTTACGAATCACCTCAGTATCATCAACAATAAGACATTTCATAGGGTTAAAAATTTCAAATAAGGGACTAAAGGTAGTAATTATTTGTAAATGTGCAAAAAAAGGGAAAAGGAGGGTGTGATAAATTGGACGCAGCTTCAATATTTCACTTTTAATAATCCCGAAGGGATTAAATATGAATAACCGCAGGTGAAACCTGCGAAAAAACACAAACAAACAATATTGAACCCAAGCGGGGTTCAATATATTCAACCCATTCTGGGTTGTATGAATTGCTTTACTCTTTTCTCCTCCGACTGAATCGGAGGTTATTCATATTTAAGCCCTTCGGGCTTAGCTTAATGACATTGGCCGGAGGGGCGAAACAAAAGTGTGCAATTTGTGGTACGGCAGATCAACCCTAAAAAAGTTTAGGCTTTGTAAGTTTTTCAACTTCTATTTTCAGCAGTTCAATTGCTTTGTTACATTTTTGAGTAACCTCACTTACAAGTGCAGGTAGTGTGTCTAAATCTTTTTGTTGAACAGCCCTCTCTTCAATAGTTTTAAGGATCGGCAAACATTCGTCAAGACCAACTACACCCACAGTAGATTTTAATTTATGTGCAATAGCTTTTAATTCGGGCCAATCCTGAGCCTTCATTGTTTCCTGAAGGTAGAGAAGTTGTGGAGGAGTGTTTTGGATACATACGTTGAGCATTTCAATAAGTAATGCAGGATCATCGGAAGTAATTTCTTTGAGATACTCAAGGTTTAAAGTTGAGGTTTCTTTTGCCGGAGGAAGAATAGATGCAACGCCTCTTACATGAAGAATAATTTTTGCTAATAGATCCTGTGGATCAAATGGTTTAGAAATATAATCATTCATACCCAGATTAATACATTTTTCAGCTTCCCCTTTCATGGCATGAGCTGTCATGGCAATGATAGGAGTATCTTTAAGCATTTTGCTTCTGATGTATTCGGCCGTTTGGTAACCATCCATTTCGGGCATTTGAATATCCATAAGGATGAGGTCATAATTTTTGGACTCCAATTTAGCTAGAGCAAGTTTTCCATTATCAGCAATATCCACTCTTATTTTCCATTTTCCCAATACCGTTTTCACCAATTGCTGATTCACCGGGTTGTCTTCAACCACCAATACATGTATATTGGCAACACTATCACTGCTAAGGGGTTTTCCTGCAGTTTGAGCGATCTCGGTAAACGATTCGGTTTTTTTAAATGGAAGAGTGAACGCAAAACAACTGCCTTCCCCTAATTTGCTTTTTACTGTAAATGTGCCACCTTGTTGCTCCACTAATTTTTTGCTTATGGTTAAGCCGAGTCCTGTTCCACCATATTTTCGGGTGGTGCTGGCACTAGCCTGAGTAAAACTTTCAAAAATATCATTGATCTTACCCTCTTCTATTCCAATTCCTGTATCGGTTACAGAAAATTGTACGGTTACATTTTTATTGGATTCATTTACTAAACTGACTGCCAAATCCACACGTCCTTTATTTGTAAATTGAATAGCGTTTGAAACCAGATTCAATAATATTTGAGTAAGCCGAACAGCATCACCAAGAACAATTGTGGGTGATTTTTTATCGTCATGAAAAAACAGACCCACATTTTTTTCATCTGCTTTAGGTTTAAGCATTGTAACGATAGAGAAGGCAAGGTCGGCAATATCAATTTTGTTTTCTTCAAACTCAAACTTACCGGCAACCATTTTTGAAAAATCAAGAATATCATTGATAATGACCAATAAATTTTCGCCAGAGCTTTTGATAGTTTTCAGCCACCCGGTTTGTTCATCTGATAAACGGGTATCTTCCAGAAGCCTTGTAAACCCTATAATAGCATTCATAGGGGTTCGGATTTCGTGACTCATATTAGCAAGAAACTGTTCTTTAATTTTTTCAGAATCTTCGGCTTTATCTTTTAACCGGATAAGTTCTTGTTCAGCTAATTTAGATTCGGTAACATCCTGATCGGTACCAATTACTCTGATAATCTTATTTTGGTTGTTCACAAAAATTTTTCCTTTGGCATTGAGTATGCGTACCAATTTATCGGGACGGATAATTCTGTGAAAGAAATTAAACGGCTGCCGCTCATTAAAAGCTTTTTGAAAACTATTATTAGCAGCTTCGCGATCATCAGGATGAACAAGATTTAAGACTTTTTCATAATTTGGTACAAACTCATTATCGTTTAAACCATAGATGCGATAAAGCTCATCGGACCACGTTGTTATATTTGCCAAAACATCCCATTCCCAGCTACCTATGTGTGAAGATTGCTGTGCTTCGTTAAGCTGGGCTGTTTTATTTTCAAGAATTGTTTCAGATTTTTTGCGTTCCGTGATATCAACAGTTGTAGATATAAAACATTTAACATCATCTATTTCAATAGATGCTAAAGAAATAATTACATCCAACATTTCACCCTTTGCGCTTCTGAGCTTAGTTTCCAGACTTTTTGAGTTGCTGCCTTTTTCTTGTAAATAGTTTTGAATTTTGGATTCTTCTTCAGGTGGTATAATATTTAATTCAGCATTTGTTTTCCCCACTATCTGTTCGCGCTGAACCAGTAAAAGTTTTTCATACGTATCGTTTACATACATAATTTTACCATTTTCAGCATTTGATATAAGAATGCCTACCGGGCTGAGATTAAACATGGTAAAAAAGCGATTATTACTATCGTTCAGCTCCCTTGTTTTATCGCCCAAAATCCGAAATGCTAAAATGGCTGTTAAAATAGCCAGAATGAATCCTACAATAAGCAAAGCAATTGCATTTTTTTCAATTGCAGTAGGTGCTACATAAAAATCAAATTCCCAAATACGGTTTAATATTGGTAATTGTTTGGTAACGGATAAACTGTTTTTGAAATCCCTTTGTCCGTTCGCTTGAAGGGTTGACATTGTTGAATCAACATTAGAAAAAATAGGTTGTTTGTTGCCGGTTGTTGCATCAAAAATTTCCAATTTCATTTCTTTGTTCAAGTCATTAGATGAAATGGCGGAGTATATAAGGTTATCTATTCTGTAAACTCCGGAAAAATATCCGGATAATTTTTGTGGGCCAGGACCATCTCTTTTAAATAGAGGATTATAAATTATTATACCGAATTTATTTTGCGTTTTTTCTCTTGTAAGCGTTATCATCTGTGTTGCAACAAGATCGGCCGACTGTTTTGACTGGCCTAAAATATTAAGACGAATGGAATCAGACACTAAATTATAACCGAGCGCTTGTTTATTGCCTTCTAAAGGCTCTATGTAGTATATGGGTTGATATATACTGTGGATAGGGGATTTTATTAATTCACCTCTATTATCTTTTTCGGTAAACTGAAAGTTAGGAAAGCCATCTCTATGTGCGCGATCTTCATATTCTTTCCGTTCAGCTTGTTTAACAATTGGAGTATATCCAAAAGCCTGCATATAATCTGCCTTTCTAAGAAGATAACGAGAGAGTTCTGAGAATTTAGAGCGATCCATTCCGTTGGATGCACGGTAATCATACCTTAAAATATCAAGCATTAATTTGCTTTTGTCAACCTCATTTTTAATATATGAAATTGCTTTCCCGGCATCAGCTTCAAATTCTTCGAGCTGTTTTTCTTTATGTCCCTGAATCTGGGAATAAAAGAACCACAAACTGATTCCGCTCATTGTTGTAAAAATCATGAATGCCACAATTGGGGGTAATAGTTCTTTGTTGTATTTTTTTTGAACCCATCCGAAAACAAGCAGAATAATCGCAATTGAAACAAAGGCCAAGGGAAGGTAAATTTTCACTAATGCCCTTATATGCTGGTTGTTTGTTGCAGTTTCTATCTGGTGAAGAATACTGCTTTGAGCGCATTCAGTATGAAATTTACGCCAAGGAAACATCCGCCTATGGTTATGAATGTTATAATACCAGGCGGTAGATCTATCTTCAAATTTTATGAGCCACCCTGTAACAGGGTCGATCCAGGTTTGCAGGGATACATCAATTTCTACTCCACGTTCTTTGGGAACACCGGGAAGAAAATTTAGGTTTTCGGTTTGGTTGGCTTTGTAGAAACTACTATAACGATAAACCTTGAGCCCGGCAATAATCTCTTCGCCTTGAAATTTCATTAGAGCTGGTGCATTATAGTTAACGTGCCAGTAAGTAAAATCCTCTTTGTTTGAAACGTTTTTTGGCGCGAATAAAAATCCATCGCGATCCCTATCTCCTTTTCCTTTAACATGTTCACCGGTTTTAGGATTAATAGCATATATGCGTTCAACACCAAATATTTTTTCGCCTGAAGGTTTTCGTTTGTCAAAACTGTTTTTGATGATTAGGTCTCCATCGTTGTCTTTTTTTTGTACATCGTACGACAATTTTGTAACACAAAGAATTTCGCCTGTATAGCGTTTTTCATCTTCATCATAAAAATTATCATTAGAAAAAATAGTGGTGCGATAAGAAAAATCGGAAGGGATCTTTCCAACACGTGGCAGCGCTATAAACCAGCAAACCGGAAGAAGAAGCAGTATTCCAAAAGCAATAAGTTGCGTTCTTTTGTATGGGATGGTCATTTTACCGGAAAACCTTAAAAATTAATTATTATAAACCTTAAAAAAAGAAATTCAGCAAAGATATACTTTTTTATAAAGGGGAAATAAAAGTGATGTACAGGGTGTACGAAAAATTGCACAACAGGTCGCTCCTCTGGAGCTAAATATTACGATATCATTTGTTTTCTACAAACAGTGCGCTCCTCTGGAGCTTTAAACAGTCCCGTTAGGGACGACCTGTTTGTAGAAAAGAATAAATAAAAAAATCGAAGCACGTGCACCTACGCTGAAGCTTCAGCGCAAGCGTAAGGTGCGACCTGAAATTATCTAACAGTGCAAAGTTTTTTATGATTGCTACTGTTTTGTATGGGGTAATAAAAAAACGTCAAAACACTTATATATAGGGATTTTTTGACGTTTTTATGATTTTTATTGATGGGAATGAAAGTAGTATAGTCTTTTACTCTAGTTTCAAGATCCATACATCCTGATATTCTGATTTATATTTCATTCGTTCTGCATCGGCCTGAGCCCTGGAGGTTGCTTTTGTGCAGTAGATGTTATATACTTTTGTAAATTGATTTTGGATAATTTTTGTGTTAAGATGTGTTATCAAACGGATGGATGCCCTGTATTTATCGGCATTTTCTTTATATCCAAATGTACCTAAAATAATATAAAAGCCACTTCCCACAGGTTTGCCAAATTCATCAATAAAATAATCTGTTTGTGACGTGCGAACAGAGCCATCGGTTGAGCTAATAGCGTTTGAGGTATTTGATTCTGAAACCTTTATTTTACCTAGTTCCGCTCTTAATTTATTAATTTCAACTTGTCCGGAATCGGATTTGGTTTTTAATTGAGATAGAATAGAAGATGCTTCGGCATTGGCAGCGGAGTTTCTTAAGTTTATGATCCTTAATGTATTTGCAGCTACTATTTTTGCTTTTTCAAGCTCGGCTTTTAACCGGTTTATCTCTGTTTCATTAAAATCTGATTGAAGATTTAATTGAGAAAGCAATGTGTCAGTTCTTATGGCAGAAGAAGTATTTTTTGCATTAATGGCATTTAATACATTTATCTGCGATACGGTAGTATTATCAAGTTCTTCTTTCAATTTTCTGATTACATTTTGTCCGGTTTCAAGTTTTGTTTTTAATAATTCAAGGGCCGCATTATTTTCTGCTCTTGTTCCGGACTTGGTTATACTATCAGAGAAAAAACCAGTTTCGCGGGTTAGTATCTCCGTTTTTTCAGGCTCCATATTTAATTTTGAATGCAAGGCGGCTGTTTCTGCTAAAGAAGCAGCAATTGACGACCATTCTTTATCAGAAGCAAGAACAGCTGCATCAACATTAGTTTTTTCGGGTAACATATTTAGCCGGGCACGCAAAGATCTTGTTTCGGCTTCATAAGCAATTAATTTTAAGCTATCTATAAACCGCCTGTTTTCGATATCACTAAGTCTGCCGTTATCGCTGTCGATCAGTTTTTTTTCATCACCGTTACCCAATTTTCTACCCTCTATATCGGTTAAATTTTTGGTGTCAACAGCCTTTTTTCTGGCACTGTTTTTAAGAGTTTCAACAGAATCTTTCTGAGCTTTTGTTTGAACCTGTGTTTGTTGGTTTTCTTTTATTTGCGCGGGTGCTTGCTGGTTTTCTTTTGTTTGAATTGGTGCCTGGTTGTACACAGGTGTAGGTGTTTGCTGGCTTTCTTTTATTTGCGGTGATGTTTGTTGGTTGTATTTTGTTACAACAGGTGCTTGTTGATTTTCTTTTGTTTGAGCTGCTGTTTGCTGGTTATCCTTTGCTTGCTGGGTTTCTTTTATTTGAGCCAATGTTTGTTGATTGGATTTTGTTACAACAGGGGTTTGTTGATTTTCTTTTATTTGCCCTATTGTTTGTTGACCTTCATCGTTAAGAATTATTTTTTTTGAGGGGAATACAAAAATATCACCTTTGGTATTGCTAACTGTATAGGAGATCTTACTATTGAAAATCCGCTCTCCCGAACTATCTGAAGGAACATTTATTTGGTATCTGAAAGTAAAAACTTTTTCAGCAGGGGGTGCAATCCAGATAATTTTAACTTCATTTTTTTCAAATTTAAAATCACCGCCTTTACAATCAATTTCAGTAGCTGAAAAGCCTTTCGGAATAGACTGGGAATATATCATAATATTTACTGAAGGGCCTTTGTTAACGGTTGTAGCTACAAGAAAACTGGAACCAGAAGTTACTTTGTCAGGAATTTTTTGTGAGGCAGTAAACGTTTGCGCAAACGTAAGATTTGCAACAAAAAACAAAAAAATAATGAGGATTCTTTTCAACATACTTAGAAATTATAAGGGCGCAAATATACAAATAGATATAGACTTTCAAAGAATTTGCACGGCAATAGAAATTCAACCTGTGTCTATACATATTTTTAGTAATTTTTGTTGCGTTTTTTTAGGTAAAATGCAAAGAAAACACATAAATCAAGTCACAAATGGTATTATTAATGCGAATCAAGAGTTGGAATAATTGTCTTGTGCGTCAGTCATACTGCGCCTATCGAAGTATGTGGGGAGGCTATCGCACAGCCTTCACTTCGTCAGGCTCAGTGCAAGCTAGCTCAGGGTGACAGCCCTCGGTGTTTTTTCTTTTCTAATCTTGATTCGCATTATTACTCTAATTTAAGTATCCAGGCATCTTGAAATACAGCTTTACATTTTAGTCGGGCAGCTTCCGCCTCAGCTCTATTGTTGCTTTTAAACTCATATATATTGTATACTTTGGTAAATTGATTTTGAATAATTTTAGAATTAGGTCTTCCTTCCAGCGTGTTGGTCGCTCTGAACCTATCGGCATTTTCTTTGCGTGAGAATGTACCAATAATAACATAAAATCCGTTACTAATTGGTTTATCATTTTCACCTAAAAAGTAGTCGCTTTCAGAGGTACGCACTAATCCATCAGTTGAACTGATGGCATTTGAAGTGTTTGATCCGATTACTTTTATTTTGTCGAGATCAGACCTTAACTTAGTTATTTCAAGCTGTCCGGAATCCAAATTAGTTTTTAAGTCGGATAACATAAGTGCAGCCTGGGCATTAGCAGCAGAATTTTTTAAATTAATTATTCGTAAAGTACTTGCAGCATTTTCATTTGCTTTAGCAAGTTCAATTTTTAACCTTTTGGTCTCAGCTTGATTAAATTCAGATTTCATTTTTAATTGCGCAAGTAAAAGATCTGTTTTTGCGACAGAGGAGTTGTTTTTGGTACTTATTGCAATCAATACATTTTTCTGGGATAGAGTAGTGTTTTCCAGTTCTGCTTTTAAGCGATTGATGCCCAGTTGACCCGAATCCAGTTTTGCTTTTAATTCGGCAAGAGTAGCTTCGTTTTCAGCTCTTGTAGCAGAATGTTTTATGTAATCGGATGATGACTCTGTTTCTTGCTTAGCATAAGCAGCTGATTCCTTCATAGCCGCTTTTTCTTCTTCTCTATTTAAAAAGGCACGTAAACTCTCGGTTTCTGCAATATAGTTAGCAAGCTTTAAGCTATCAGCAAATTTTTTAGCAGCAGGAGAGAGCTTTTCGGGTACAGTGGCAGGTAAATGAGTTGGTTCAGAGTTAGGTTTTTGTGCCGGTGTTTTAACCGAAGTTTTTGGATTGGGGACAGTTATTTTTTTTACAGGCAATACAAAAAAGTTTCGTTCATTATTACCAGAAATATATATTATTTTGCCTGTGATGGTATATGTTCCGGGAGCATCAGCAGGAACCTTTACTTTATAAGTAATTAAGCAAGATGCTTCATTAGGAGCAACAAGCCAAATGATACGGACCTCATTTTTTTTAAATGCAAAAGTACCTCCTTTATTTTCACCTGAAGTAGCTGTAAAACCAGCAGGAAGAGATTGTGTGAATTCCATAAAGTCAACAACCTGAGGTTTTGTAATAGTGGTGGTGATCACAAAAGTGGAATTGGAAGCAACAGTATCAGGAATTTTTTGAAGGGCCTCTAAATTTTGAGCGAACGAAGCAGCAATTCCTCCAAATAAAAAAATAAAAATGATCTGTTTCAACATTTATAATCTTTAAGGGGACAAATATACGAATAGACACGAATTTTCTAATCTGTAACAAATTAATTTGAAGTACGCTACTGGACATTTTTGAAAAATAGAACACGGATGACACTGATGCAACTGATTTTCGCGGATTTTTATCCGTGTTAATCCCGTCTAAATCTGCGTTATCAGGGTTCTTTGTAATTTTGTCCCGTAGTGTAAATTTGAGGAGGAAATTGAATTTGGAGTATCGTTTTGTTATTCAAGTTTGAGGATCCAAACATCAGGATATTCCGGTTTGAATTTAATTCGTTCGGTTTCAGCATCGGCTTTGTTATTGGTTTTCAACCCGTATACGCTGAATGATTTTGTAATTTGATTTTGAAAAACTTTTGTATTTACATGTCCTTTGATAACATTGGAAGCTCTGAATCTTTCAGCATTTTCTTTACTACTAAAAGTGCCTAAAACAACATAATATTCAGTACCAACCGGTTTGCCATTTTCATCCAAAAAGTAATCACTTTCCGAGGTACGTACAGGGTTTCCGGGTGAACGAGGTATTGCTGAGGTATTGATTGTTGTAGCTTTTATTTTTTCAAGACTTGCTTTTAACCTATTAATTTCAACATGATCGGAATCTGATTTTGTTTTTAATTGTGCAACCATAACGCCTGCTTCGGCATTGGAAACGGTATTCTTCGAATTCATTTCTGTTAATTTACTAGCGGCCTCGTTTAACGCGTTTTCTAACTCTGTTTTTAATCGTTTAATTTCCGATTTATTTAGTTCCGATTGCATTTTTAATTGAGAAAGTAAAGCATCGGTTTTGGCAACTGAGGCATTGTTTTTTGCGCTGATAGCGTTTAAAACAATTCGTTGAGATATGGTAGCACCTTCGAGTTCGGCTTTCAATTTTCTTATACCAACTTGACCGGAATCGAGGCGGGCTTTTAATTGTGCAAGGGCTAAATCGTTTTGAGCTCTGGTAGCAGTGGTAGAAATAGGAGTAGCACTATCATCATTTTTCTGTGCAAAGGAAAAATGGATGGCGAAAAATAAAAAAATAAAAATGAGCAGCCTCAACATAATTAAAATTTCAGTTCGCGAATATACGAATAGATACGAATTTGTATACTCTATTTCTCTTCTCTGTTTTTTTTAATCTTGTTTGTGAAATGGAAGTTGATAAAAAAACGTCAGAACTCTTGAATATCAAGTTTTCTGACGTTTTATTTTAGTACCCGGGATCGGACTTGAACCGATACGAACGCAATGTTCACAGGATTTTAAGTCCTGCGTGTCTACCAATTCCACCACCTGGGCATTCTCGGATTTATTATCCGGTTGGTAATATATTTTATTTCAAACCGCAATGGTCACCCCGCTTTTCAGCGGGGCGTGTCTACCAATTCCACCACCTGGGCAATAAAAAAAGTTCAAAGTTTGAAGGCAGAAAGTTAAAAGGTAGACAAACTTTAAACTTCAAAAATTTGAACTGTAAACTATTTTGAGCGAAAGACGGGGTTCGAACCCGCGACCTCGACCTTGGCAAGGTCGCGCTCTACCAACTGAGCTACTTTCGCATTATTTTTAATCAAATCTTCAATATACTTTTTACTTTTTTGTTTTTTTATTGCCAATTCCCGTCTATTAGCTTCTAATTTCGTTTTGTAACGTTCAAAGAAAAAATATTTCCAAGGACCTTTATTGCGTGTAGATTTTACCTTGCCCGAATTATGAGTAATAAGCCTTTCAGCCAAATCACCAGAATGGCCCACATAATATCTGCCACTTTTTTCGGAAACCAATATATAAGTATAATACATTTTTGTTTCCACCTCCGCGACCTTCCCGATGCAATCGGGACGCTCTACCAACTGAGCTACTTTCGTGAAGCGACTGCGAAAATATAAAAATTTCAGCTTGCCAACACTATTTTAATAAATTTTCTTTTGAGAGTGGTTTAATACCGGGTACTAATGTACAAAAAAACAAAATCTTTTCATTTATCATTCATTTTCTTTAGCCACCAAAATGTTGTTGGAATAAGGGTTATTAAAAAGAGAATAAGAAAAACATATAAATATTGCTTCAGCGTATCGAAAAAATAAACTCCGAATAAGACCCCTGCTGAAAACACACAGACTTTAAATATCCAAAGTTGACTGTTTGTCCAGATTGTAGTATTTGTAAAAAAAACCATGTTTTTATTTTTTGTTTATTAAAAAATCAGACAACCAGTTTGCTTAATGCTTCTCCCTAAGGGTTTTGTTCTTCCAATGTCAATTCATCTGCCACAGTAGTTTTCACTTCTATGCTTTCTATCCCTTTACATTCCATAGCCTGAATTCATAATTGTTTTTCATGATAAATTCAGGCATT
>JAHEYA010000037.1 GCA_023251855.1 Bacteroidota bacterium | reverse complement strand
TAAATACGTCCAATACTACTGTAAGAACTTGCGCAACCTTTTTTGTCTCCGATAGATTCCCTTATTTTTAGGGCTTCATTGAGATTTTTTAATGAAGCTTGATAACTATCTTGATATGAGTAAATAATTCCACGGCAATTATAAGCATTGGCAATACCTTTAGGCCATCCTCTTTTTTTGCCAACCACCACAGAGCTTGCCAAAGCGAGTGTTTTATTTGCGAATTCCAAACCGCTCTCATACTTTCGAATACTAATATATTCAAGTGTTAATTGATGTAAGTGATTGACCTTATTGGTATCTGGTTTGTCAGCTGTTATGAGAATTTGAAGGGAATCAATGTTTTTGTTTTGAGCAAAACAAAATGAAATCCCAAATAACACAGGAATGATTATTTTGACAAAAAACGATTTAAAAAAAGTTAAATTTTTCATTTATATTTTCACTCCAAATACACATACATCATCCACCTGTTCCATAGTACCTCTCCATTCAGCAAACTCATTTTCCAACATTTTTTTTTGCTCTTGCAATGGTTCATTCGCAATTAATGAGATATATTTTTCAAATTTTTTCGACATAAATTTTTTCCCTTCCGTTCCGCCAAACTGATCTCTATAACCATCTGTACTAACATAAATAATATCTCCTGTTTTTAGATGAATATTATGTTGAGTAAATGGTTTTTCAAAATCGCTATACCTCCCTACCGGCATTTTATCGGCACTATGTTTTATTAATTCACCCTTCCGGTAAATATAAAATGGATTATGTGCCGCTGAATACTGAAGTTCTTTTGTTTTTAGATGCAATCTTCCTAAAACCAGATCCATTCCATCATTGCCTTCCTCAATTTTTCCTTCCGGATTCAGCGCCAGTATAACAATACGTCTTAATTCATCTAAGATTGTATTCGTTTCTTTCATTGGTTTTGAATAAATTATTTCATTCAAAATTCCCATACCGATAAGACTCATAAAAGCACCGGGGATGCCATGTCCGGTGCAATCAGCAACACAAAAATAAAAATATTCACCCTGTTGATGCATCCAATAAAAATCACCGGAAACAACATCTTTAGGTTTATACAAAATAAAATACTCCGGTAAGTAGCGTTTTATATATACTTCTGAAGTAAGGAAAGAACTTTGAATTCGTTGTGCATACGAAACTGAATCAAAAATATCCCGGTTTTTTTCTTCTACTAAATGTTTTTGTTTTGTTATTTCTATATTTTGAATTTCTACTTTTTGCTTTTGATTTTCAATGATTTCATTTTGTTTTTTAGTGATCCTGTAGGAACGAAAAACGATCATGGCAATTACTCCAACTGCCAATGCTCCTGCAATAACAAACCATAGGAACAACAATTGCCTTCTATTTTCAGTCTCTGCAACTGCATCCTTTTTATCTTGTTCCGCTTTTATTGCAGCTTCCTTTTTTTCAAATTCATAGTTCATTTCTTTTCGAACCAATTCCTTTTTATTCTCCTGACTGAAAAGTGTATCTTTTAATCCAATTGCCCTTTTGTAGTGAATGAGGGCAAGTTCGTAACTTCCTGTGGTTTGGTATAACTGAGATAGTGATTCTTCAAATTGACTCAAATAATCCAATCCTCCAATACTTTCATAAATTGCTAAGGCTCTTTTAAGATAATCTTCTGCTTCTTTAAATTTTTCAGTCTTAGCATAAAGTGTACCTATACAACCAAGATTTCTTGCGATCCCATCCTTATCACCAAGTTCTTCTGCACTTTTCAATGCGTTGGAATAATACTTCAATGCTTCAGGATACTGTTTCTGATCAAAATAGACAGACCCAATGTTCCCAAGCCAGGTTGTAATCAGGTTTTTATTTCTCCCGATTTCTTCAGAATTTCCTGTTTGTTTTGCTTCCTCCAATAAGTCCTCATCCATTTTTAATGCTTTGAAATAATAGTCCAATGCTTTTAGAAAATTATGCTGTTCATTAAAAACTATTCCTACAGTACCAAGGTGTCTCGCCAACCCGCTTTTATCACCCAATTCCTCATCCATTTTCAATGCCTTAAAATAATAATCTAATGCCTTGGTATAGTCCCCTTGATACATATACACGTTTCCGATATTACCGATTCGCGTAGCAATTCCCTTTTTATTTTTAAGCTCCTCATCCAACTTCAGTGCTTTTATATAATAGTCCAGAGCTTTAGGATAATTACCTTGTTCCATATAGATAGTACCAATAGTATTACTAAACTTTGTTATAGCTTTTCGGGAATTTAGTTTAGAGGCAAGTTCTAATCCTTCCGATCCATAGCTTAACCCCTTTTCAAAATTTCCCCTCAATTCACATTCTTGAGTTAATTGAAATAAATGGGAAACCTTATTAGTATCCGGCTTATCCATTTTGAGAAGGCTGAGAATTGAATCTGCTTTTTGGCTTTGGGCAGAAATACCTGACCCGCCAACAATAATTGGAGCTATAAAAAATAAAACAAAAAATAGAGAATATACCGAATAAGAATTATATATTGAACGAAATAACTCACAACCAATGTCTTCGTCTCCTTCAGCAAGCTCAAGATAAACTCCGGGAGAAATCTTTCTATGATAAAAAGATTCCTCACCCTTACAGGAATTCGGAATGACAGAAATGTTTGAAATAGCCGCTGACATATAAAAAACTAATTCGATATAAAATTTAATAAAATATATTTTTTTTCATCTTAAAAATTTTAAACTCATCAACACATAAATTTTGATCAATTTGAAATAATTTAATGTTGTATAATAATCCGCTTCGCCAAAGCGCCTGTTTTTAGGCTTCCATCGGCATTTAACTCAGATACTTTGCAAATATAAAACCCTTGTTTTAATTGCTCAGTATTTAAAGTAAGCAAATTATTAATTATTTTTTGCGATAGTATTAACTGTCCAAGTCCATTATGCAATTCAACAATATATATACTTACAGAAGTATTTTTAATTTTAATTGTTGCATTTTTATTTGCCGGATTGGGAAACAACTCAACAGTCCAATTGATAGGATTAATAGCGTCAATTATATTTGTTGGACTTGAAATACCTTTGTAATAAGAAACTCCACCTTCATAGTTACCAACTATAAGATCCATCAATCCATCATTATCAATATCAGCACCATTAGGAGCAGTTACTGTTCCTTGATAAATATTCTGATAATTTGCATCAACCAATGCAAAAGCACCGGAAAGATTTCCATCAATGCTATCATAAAGCACCAGATAACCGCTTTCAGCACCACATAATAATTTGGTAACTCCATTTTGTTTAAACAAAAACGGATAACTATAACCCACAAAATAAGCGGGACGGTTTACTTTTACATTTCCAAAGAAATGAGTGATTGAATCCATTAAAGGTATTGTTGCTGTTGCACTTCCCATATGATGGTAGTATGCAATTTTTCCGTTTCTGCCACCAATCAGCAAATCATTTTTACCATCATTATCAACATCTACAATTTGTGGTGTTGCAAAATCTCCAACATCAATTGGTCGGTTATTTGAATTTGTAATATTAGCTTGTGACAACACAAAATTTGCCGGAGCTCCTGCTGCTGAAGTGTTTTCAAAATAATTTAATATACCTGTAAATCCCCCGATGATCATATCAGCATCACCATCACCATCCATGTCGCCAAATGTTGGAACCATATTTTGTAAACCCAAGGAGCTTAAACCTGCATAATCACGGGTAATTAATTCGAATTGCGGATTTGTTAGTGTTCCGGTATTTTTAAACTGAGCTATCCTGCTTGAATAAGCACTGATACCATAATACCCGTAATTGCCGATGAACAGATCCTTTAATCCGTCATTATCATAGTCGAAAAATACAGGATATGCCCCTTCTCCAACATCTATCATATTATCTTGTAACAGGTTGGACTGTTTATACTGAAATATTGGAACGTTGTTAGTACCCGTATTTTTATAATATCTTAAACTATTATAATTTTCTGAAAAAGCAGGTGTATTGGGGCTTACAAGCAGGTCTTTTATTCCATCATTATTTACATCCATATAAAATGGAGCCGGAAAAGCACTTAGATTAACCGCAATGGTAGTATCGGTATGAGAAGGAAACTGAATGTCTGTTGTAACAAAATTTGAGGAAAGAGCTGTTCCTCCATTGGTAAGCAAGGTAAGATTATTATAATTAATATCGGAGGCAACATAATCTTTATCCCCATCTCCATCAATATCAATGCACATCCCGGAGCTCCCTTGGTGTTGTTCTAAGCGGGAATTATTTTCAAACTCAATCATTCCGGGATTTGTAACATTACTAGTACAGGTATCATGTAAAGTATAAGAATTATTGTATTTAAAAGCATATCCCCAACAACGGTTTTTCATAACAAATATCAAGCTATCCGCATTACCATATAACTCCATACTTTGATTTTGAAAATAGTGGAGATAAGAAGAGCTGATGTCATAATTTACTATATCAAGATCGCCATCATTGTCAATGTCTGAGAAAGAAGGTATTTGAAGCGTATTGTTGGGCAGGCTTACCAAAGGCCCATGGGGTGGATCAAAAACGCAATTTTGTAAAGCAGTAATCAATTCAAATTGTAAGCCACTACTAATGCTTGAAATATTTTTGTAAACTTTAATACCGCCACCATTATCTGAATATCCAAAAATATCTTCTTTGCCATCTCCATCATAATCTGTTAATAAAACCCAATCATGAAGATTCGGAAATTTACTTTCATATTGTGGAGCATATCTGTAATCAACTGAATCAATAGTTCCATTATTAATAAATGTTCGGATCTTATTGCCTGTCCTGTCAAAAATAAACAAATCTTTTGCACCATCCATATTCATATCAATAGCGGATGGCTGGATAAAGTTAAGTCCACCTGCCCATGGATTTACAATCATGTCAACTCCTATCTTAACAGGGAGACTATCATTCCATTTAAAATAGGGCTGTGCAAGACATCTTTGAATAAAGATTAAACAAATTGAAAAGACAAAAAATAAAGAGAGTAAATATGTTTTTACTGAATTCATGCGTGATTTCGACCTTTTCATTTTTTGAATTGATCATAAGCTACCAAATATAAGAATTTTCTGTTACGCTTTTTGAAATCTGAACTGGTTCTCAAAACCTATAAAAAATAGTACATTTGTGATGAATGAAAAAAATACTTTCAAGCATATTGATTATCACAATTTTTGCTTTTGTTATTTCCTGCACAAAAGATAAAGGCACACCTGATTTTAATGATTATCCTGCAGAGATCGGTAAACTATTTTATACAAAATGTGCAACACCTGGTTGTCATACAGATGCCAGCAAAGACGCTGCCGGGGATTTATCTCTGCAAAGCTGGAATAAATTATTTGAAGGTAGTGATGATGGAGCAGGTGTAATACCCTACCGCCATGATTACAGCACCGTATTTTCATTTTGCAATACGTTTCCGGATTTGGGTTTTTCAAACCTGCCTGCCATGCCCTATAATAAAAACAATTTAACGCGTGATGAAGTGTCGCTTATTAAAAAATGGATAGACGCAGGTGCTCCTAATAGTGCGGGTTTTGTGAAGTTTTCTGACAATTCAAACCGTAAAAAATTTTATGTCACTAATCAGGGATGTGATGTGGTAACTGTATTTGATCAGCAAACATTACTTCCAATGCGTTACATTAATGTTGGGAATACAGCAGGGACTGAAGCACCACACAATATTAAAATATCCGCTGATGGCCAATTTTGGTATATTCTTTCTATACAAGGCAATTCACTGCAAAAATATCGCACCAGTGATGATACCTTTGTTGGTGAAGCTATTTTAAGTGTTAAAAATTGGAACACATTAACTTTAAGTAATGACGGGCAAACAGCATATGCAGTGGATTGGAGCAGCACCGGTGATGTTGCTGAAGTGAATTTAAATACATTTACAGTAAATCATAATATCGGTTTTAATTATCCTCATGGTTCCTGCCTTAACCCTGCCGGGGATACTTTATACATTACACAACAGAATAGCAGTAATAAAATGTATAAGATACCTGTTAACGATTTTTCATCATTCACTGAAGTAAATTTATTTACTACCACTCCAACAAGTTTTCTTAATTCACATGAAGTATTATTTTCTCCGGATGGAACGGAATATTTTGTGACTTGCCAAGGCACTTCTGAAGTACGGATTTTTCAACAAGGTACCGACCAACTCCTTGCTATCATTCCTGTTGGGGCACTGCCTTCCGAGATGAGCGTATCATTAACCCACAATTATTTATTTGTAACCTGTGAAGAAGATACGCTTTCATTTCCTAATACAAGAGGCAGTATTGCTGTGATTGACATCTCTTCTAATTCATTAATCACAAAAATTGATTCGGGTTGGCAACCACATGGTATTGCAGTTGATGATGATAAAAATGTTGTGGTTGTGGCTAACAGAAATGCAACAACTGGTGGACCTGCCCCGCATCATATTGGTGGTTGCGGTGGAAGAAATGGTTATGTTACATTCATTGATATGAATACATTATCACTTCTAAAAAACGGCAACTCCGACAAAAAAGTGGAACTCTCTGCTGACCCCTATTCTGTGGCTGTTCGGCATTAAAATACTTAAGATGTAATAGCTTCAATGCGTTGTTGCTTTTATTCATCTTTCGATGTATATTTGTTCTATCAAATACTTACCACTCATGAGCACTACTGAATTAAAATACAACCTTGTTAAACTTATTGAATCCATCAATGATAATAGGACATTACAGGCTTTGTATACACTTTTGTCCAAGAAAGTTGAAACTGAAATCGATTTCTGTGATCAACTTTCAGATGAAGAAAAAAAAGGAATAGAAGAAGGTCTTGCGCAAATTGAAAGAGGAGAGACTATTCCACATGAAGAAGTAATGGCCGAAATTAAACTCCGTACGAGCTAAGCTGACGGGCTGATTTTTATTGTGTGATAGGGCTTAGGTTGTTTCTGTAATTTGTAAGCTGTGCTTACATTTCCTACATTTGCTTTATGTCAGAGAAATATAAAACTCATAGTGATGGTTTATACTTTGTAAGTTTCAGATACCAATAAAATTAGATGAACAGATTTGATATAAAACAATGGAGTAATTGTATGGTAAGCACAGTTTACCTTTTATAAACAACCTAAGCCCCAACCCTCAAAGCCCACCACTTCAGCTTAGCTCGTACGAGGAAAACAAAAAATTGGTTTTAATTAAATGAAAAAAGTAATTCTGGTTTCTGCAATTATCCTTCTCCCATCTCTCGTAACATTAGTGGATAACATCTCCTCCCCTTTGGGGAGGCAGGGAGGGGCTACTTGTTTTGCGCAACAGTATATACCTTTCCCAACTGATAGCGCACAATGGAGTGTGAGGCATTCGCAAAATAATCCATTTTCTCAAACTCCCTTTCAATACAAAATGAAAGGGGATACTCTATTGAACGGTATTCTGTATCATAAAATTTATTCTTCGCCCGATTTGGACTACTATTCCCCAGACCAGACCCTGCATTGTTTTCTTAGAGAAGACACAACTAAAAAAGTGTTTGTAAAATATCCTACCGGCTTAGGTATAGATACTGCGGAGTTTATGCTTTATAATTTTAATCTGGCAGTGGGTGATACAGTAACCGTGCGAATGTTATATCCCACCGATTCACTTTTTAAATTAGTAATTACAAATGTTGATTCAGCCCATTTTTTAAACGGATATAGAAAATATACAGGGTTAAAACCAGTTGTTCCAATTATGTGGGGCCAAGGATGTGATGTTACTTCTAGCTGGACAGATGGAATCGGTTCTAATCTTAATTTCTTGTATAATGAAATTCCTGTATGGACTTGTGCTTATGGAGGTCGTTATGATCTTGTTTGTTTTTGGCATAAAGGTGTTTACGTTACTGGTGGTTCTTACTGCGATTATTATTATTTAGGCATAGATGAAATAAAAATAGATGGCAATTTGCAGGTTTACCCAAACCCTATTAATGATGCAATCAATATTGTTTTTAATGATAGTGAGGCAACAAGTGGTCTAGTAGAAATACAAGATATTTTAGGGCAATTACTTTATTCCGAATCACTAAAACCTGTTAGTGGTAAGCTATCTAAAAGTATTGATTTATCAATGTTCTCCGATGGTGTTTATTTTTTGAAAGTGAAAACAGAAGATAAAATTTTAAGTGCAAAATTCGTAAAACAATAATAGACCTCTTGCGTATTGAAATTTTTTATGCCACGAAGACACGAAGCCTCAAAGTTTCACTAAGAAATTATTTGTGTTCCCTAGTGTCTTAGTGACTTTGTGGCAAATTTTTTTAATTTTTAGAACTACCCTATAGTATTTAGAGAAAATAATTCAAATTAACTAAATCTCATATCTTATATCTCATATCTCAAATCTAATTATCTTTGCTCTTCATTCCACAAAACAAAAAATCTATGACAGTAGTGAGACATAATTGGACCGTTGAAGAAATTTCAAACATTTATAATACTCCTTTACTTGAACTTATTAATCAGGCTCAACAAATTCACCGTGAATTTAATGATGCGAATGAAGTTCAGGTAAGTTCTCTTCTATCCATTAAAACAGGCGGGTGTGCTGAAGATTGCAGCTATTGTCCGCAAGCTGCACGGTACAATACAGGTATTGAAGTTCATAAATTAATGACCGTTAATGAAGTGATGGAAGCTGCTGATAAAGCCAAACAAGGTGGTGCTTCTCGTTTGTGTATGGGCGCTGCTTGGCGCGAAGTAAGGGATAACCGTGATTTCGACCGTGTGCTGGAAATGGTAAAAGGTGTGAATGAAAAAGGAATGGAGGTTTGCTGTACATTAGGAATGCTTACCGAAACACAGGCTCAAAAGCTTGCTGATGCGGGTTTGTATGCTTATAATCATAATTTAGATACTTCAGAAGAAAGTTATAAAAAAATCATTACTACCCGTACCTATGATGATCGTTTAGATACCATTAAAAATGTTCGTAAAGCAAAGGTAACAGTATGTTCAGGTGGTATCATTGGTTTAGGTGAAACTGTTGAAGATCGTGTAAAGATGTTGCAAACATTGTCATCTATGGAAGTTCATCCGGAATCAGTGCCAATCAATGCATTGGTTCCAGTTGCAGGTACTCCTTTAGAAAACCAGCCATTAGTACCCATTTGGGACATGGTTCGTATGATTGCGACAACACGTATTGTAATTCCTAAAACAGTGGTTCGTCTTTCTGCAGGCCGTACTCAAATGAGTTTAGAAGGACAAGCACTTTGTTTCCTTGCGGGAGCTAATTCCATTTTTGCCGGTGATAAATTATTAACTACTCCAAACCCTGATTTTAATGCGGATATGGAGATGTTCAAACTATTTGGCTTAACCCCAAGGAAAGCGTTTAAAGGATCAAGTCAACGAGTAGCGAATTTGCAGGAATAGCGAATGGGCACTAATTCGTTATTCGAAAAGATTCGTTATTCGTTGAAAAATTATAATATGAACTTTTCCGCTGATAATTTTTTATCAAACTCCCTTCAAAAACGACAAGATCAAAATGCATTACGCAAATTAGTTGTCAATTCTACCTTAATTGATTTTTGCAGTAATGATTACCTTGGCTTTGCCCGAAGCAACAAACTTCTCAACGCTATTGATCGCGAACTATCAACTATCAACTATCAACTATCAAGTATAATTGGAGCAACCGGTTCCCGCCTGTTAGCAGGCAACTCCGCTTATGCTGAAGAATTAGAAAAAAAAATTGCATTATGTCACAATGCTGAAGCTGGTTTAATTTATAACTCCGGCTATGATGCCAATGTCGGTTTATTCTCTGCACTCGGACAAAAAGGTGATACCATTATTTATGATGAATTGATACATGCTTCTGTTCATGATGGAATAAAACTGTCGTCTGCTTCTGCATTTGCATTCCGCCATAATGATTTGTTACATTTAGAAGATCGTTTAAAAATAGCACAGAGCGTAGTTTACGTGGCTGTTGAAAGTATTTATTCTATGGATGGTGATACAGCACTTTTAAAAGAAATAGCCCTGCTTTGTAAAAAACATGCTGCCAATTTAATAGTTGATGAAGCCCACGCAACAGGCATTACAAGCAATGGTGGCAAAGGACTGGTACAACAATTAAATTTAGAAAATGAAATTTTTGCCCGCATTCATACCTTTGGTAAAGCATTGGGATGCCACGGTGCTATTGTACTTGGCAGTAATCTTCTTCGTAATTTTTTAATCAATTTTTCTCGTTCTTTTATTTATACAACTGCACTTCCAATAAAAAGCCTTGTTGCTGTAAATCAATCTTATCAATTACTTCAGAAGAGTGACCAATTGATTGAACAATTAAATGAAAACATCAATTGTTTTAAAAATAAACTTTCAAAAGAAGTAAAAACACAGTTGCTACCAAGTAACTCCCCTATTCAATGTATTGTTGTTAGCGGAAATGACAAGGTCAAAAAACTTTCTGCTACTTTACAACATGCTTGTTATGATGTTCGCTCTATCCTCACTCCTACCGTTCCCAAAGGTAAAGAACGTTTGCGAATATGTATTCATCATTTTAATACAAGCAAACAAATTCAAGGTTTATGTGATGAAATAAATAGAAATTGGTCATAAAAAAATTATTGATTGTGCATTGTAAATGGCTTACATTAGCTAGAAATTAAAATAAAACTAAATTTACTGAACATTGCTTGCATTGATTTCTTAAATATTACTTAAATACCATAGCTCCCTTCTCCTTCGGAGAAGGGTTGGGGATGAGGCCAAAAACGAAATAAAAATGAAAACAAAACTGCTTCTCTTACTTCTTGCAATTTGTGAAATTACAAATGCTCAAACTGCCGTGGATACTTATTTACAGAATTATATGACAACAAATCATATTCCCGGAATGAGTGCCTGTATTGTTAAAAATGGTAAACTTGCCTGGGCCAAAGGATACGGTATTGCTGATATTCCACTTAATAAATCAGTTACTGTAAATACTATTTTTATGTTGGCATCTGTAAGTAAAACTATTACTGCTGATGCATTGATGAATGAATGGGAATGCGGAGCTTTTCAGTTAACTGATGCAATTAATTTAGATCTGCCATGGAATGTTCACAATCCCAATTACCCAAGTACTCCTATCACGTATGCGCAAATATTAACACATACTGCTAGTGTTCAGGACAACTGGAGTGTATTGGATGGCGCCCTTGTAAATGGTGATTCACCTTATGCTTTAGGGAC
>JAHEYA010000299.1 GCA_023251855.1 Bacteroidota bacterium | reverse complement strand
TTTCTACAGCTGGAACTTTGGAGATGGTACTTATGGCAGTACGCAAAACGACACAAATGTTTATCAATACAATGGAACGTTTAATATTTGTCTTACCTACCAAGATAGTGCCTGTTCAAAGTCTTTCTGTGATACCCTTACAATTACGAACGCTTCTAATTACCAATGCAACGCAATTTTTTCTTATGTAACTTCAGATTCAAATCGCATTCAGTTTTATGACAACTCTTCTACTAACATTGTTAGCAGGCTTTGGAATTTTGGTGACGGGAATACTTCAGGAGATCAAAACCCATATTTCTCTTACTTAGTTTCAGGAAAATATTATACTTGTTTGACTGTTACGAATCAGTCAGGCGTTTCTTGTTCTTATTGTGATACGGTTAGTGTTGGAATTAATTGCAACAATACATATGCTTCTTTCACAATGACCGCAGATACAACTCCTCATGTTTGGCATGTTGTAAATAATGCAGTTGGAGCGCCCCCACTAAATTATTTATGGTCGTGGGGAGATGGCACTACATCAACAGGTGTAACACCAACACATACGTACTCTTCTGCTGCTTGGTATAACATATGTTTATCAATTACTGATGCTAACGGATGTGGCTCTTCATACTGTATTCATGATTCGCTTAGGGAAATGCAAAGTATCATATCGGTGTATGTAACTACCCCAACAGCAGGAATACAAGCTGTTACACACAATGATTTCCCGCCTAGTATTTATCCTAATCCGAATTCTGGAGTTTTCACACTCTCAACAGAAAACATTTTGGGGAATAAGGAAATTAAGGTGATGAATTTGTTAGGAGAAATTGTGTTTCAATCGTTAATCCTAAACATAAAATTCATCATTGATTTGTCAAATCAACCAGATGGAATTTATTTTGTAAAAATAATTTCAGAAAAGGGAACGCGAACTCAAAAACTTATCATACGTTAAATCAAGATTCAGTTTATCCATTTTACAATATTGTTTTCCATTTTAATTATCATGGCAATGCAATTGCCACTCAACCACTCCCTAATTTTATTTTTTTTCTTGATGAACATTCTGCTTAACGGAGGTTATTTGATGCCGTAAACGATACCGCAAATAATACCGTAAACGATACCGCAATAAAATAATTATAACAATTATAACTAATTGATATTTAATTAATTATAAATAAATTAGATGCCGCAAATTATGTACAAAATAATACCGCAATTTATTGATATAAATTGTATCTTTGTAAAATGAAATCACTAGTATTGTATACAGACCCTTCAGCGATGACACCTTTAATGCCGGAGGTTGAAAATAAAGCATTGAATGAGTTGGCTATCACATTAATGAAAAAATCTGCCTCACTTTCAAACGCTTTAAATCCAACTACCAAAGAAGCCTTAGTTAAGCTTATAGAACCAATGAATAGCTACTATTCTAATTTAATTGAAGGTCATAATACAAACCCATTTGATATTGAAAAAGCACTTAAAAAAGATTACTCAAAAGAACCTGACAAAAAACTTTTACAACTCGAAAGCATTGCCCACGTTAGGGTACAAGAGTTAATGAAAGCAGAATTAAAAAAGGAACATCTAAATATATGCAATCCGGAATTTATAAAATGGCTTCACAAAGAGTTTTATAAAAAAATGCCAAAAAAATTTCATTACGCTAAAACCCGCGCTGGTAAAAGGATAGAAATTACACCTGGAGAGTTGAGAAAAGGAGAAGTTGAAGTTGGGCAACATATTGCTCCTGCTGCTGCATCGTTAGATAAATTTCTAACTATGTTTTCCAGTGCTTATAATCCACTAAAAATGAATGATTCTGCAAAAAGGATTCTTGCTGTTGCTGCTTCTCACCATAGGCTTGCATGGATACACCCGTTCCAAGATGGTAATGGTCGTGTGGTTCGTTTGTTTTCAGAAGCTTTTTTTATTAAAGAAGGAATAGATGGTGGTGGTTTATGGTCTATTTCCAGAGGATTTGCGTTTCATAATAAAAATTATTTTGCCGCTTTACATAATGCCGACCAAATGCGCATGAATGATTATGATGGTCATGGAAATTTAACTAACAGAGGTTTGATAGCATTCTGCGAATTTTTTTTAAAAACAGCGATAGATCAAGTTGAATTTATGACTTCACTTCTTGAAATAGATGGTGCTCTAGAAAGAATTAACTCCTATGTTAATATTATGGTTGTAAGAAAAGAACTTAAGCCTGAAGCACGCTATATCCTGGAAGAAGCATTTTTAAAGGGTAAAATTATAAGAGGAGAAGCAGCTCGCCTTAGCGGCAAATCAGAAAACACTGCAAGAAAAATTGTGAAAGAATTAGTTAACAAAGGACTTCTTATTTCAAAATCGGATGATGTAAAAACTCCACTGTATATTAATTTCCCCGTGAAGATAGCTCCCTACTTATTTCCAAAATTGTATCCGAAAGATATTGAAATAACATTGGCGGATTAATTAATCAATACCCTCAATAAAATACTTTACTCCACTAATTTCGGTAGCATCATTTATTTTTAACCCCATAAGTTTTATGCCTAAAGGCGATTGAGGAGAGATGACAATAATTGTTTTTTCATCAACTATTATTTTTCCAAGAGCACTACTCAAAAAAAGATAGCCTTTGTTTGTGCAAACAAGGCTGCCTTTATGGATTTGAGAGGAATGCAGGTTGGTATCTATTTTTTCAAATAAAGATTTTTGTTCGAGCGTTTGATTTAATTTTTTACTGATAGTTTCCTGCTCTATCTGAATCATTGCACGTGCGGTTTCGTGCTTATCTCCTGCTGAACTTTTAGAATCGTTGCTTGAGCTTTCACTCAGCTCTTGCAGAATATTTTTTAAAGAATCAATTTTTGTATTCAGCAATTGAAGACAATGAACATACACCTTTTGTTTGAAGGACATTTAATACAGTTGTTTTATTATTTAATAACGAGAGTTTCGTTTAAGGTTTGGGCTAAAGCCCATCTAATCTTGTATTTCATTTAATCCCCGACTTGAAAGTCGGGGTTACTTATAGTTTTAACTACGACCTTTAGGTCGGGGTGTGAGGATAGACAACAACATAGGGCTTTAGCCCATAAATTAAACTTTTCTTAAGCGAAACTCGCGTTAATACGCAGTTCTATCAGTAGTTTCTCTCAAGAACAAACCAGGTGAAAGCACGTAAATTTAATTTTACCATTGAATCAAGTAGCAATGGATCCAAACGTTTCCAGGCTTTATCCAAAATAGTTTTTGCTTCTTTTTCACACAATTCAATTACATTATATTTAGTTAGTAAATTCATTACTTCACGAATCAATTCCACATCATTAGTTTTTGCACTCACTATTTCCCAAAGGCGCTTACGCTCTTGTTTAGTAACTAATCCCATTGCTTTTGCAATCGGATAGGTAATTTTACCGGCAGTAATATCTTCCGCTTTTGATTTTAAATCGCCTTCAAAACCTTTCAAATTAAGTGTATCATCAATAATTTGAAATGCAATACCGAGTGCTTCATAATAATCGCCTAATTCTTCGATTTGCTTTTTTGAACCATCACCCAGCAAAGCACCGATACGAGCCAGATTACTAGCTGGTGCAGCAGATTTAAGACGATGGATTGTAAAAACAGATTTGCTTAATTCTTTTGCTGCTTTATCATCTTTCAAAACATTGGGCATTAAATAATCTAAACCATATATATCCATAGCCTGACCGCTATGACAAGCTCTCATGGTTTCGAAATACCAATTGTATACCTGCACTTTTTTTTCGGGAATAAGGTCAGCTTCATAAATACATATCTGGCCAAGGAAATAACAAGCAGTTCCGGAATTTATCGCAGTAGCTTCTCCATACATTTTATGCACTGTAGGACCTCCTCTGCGAATTTCAGAACGATCCTGAACATCATCCACAATTAATGAACCTACGTGCATTAATTCAGGTAAAGCAAGCCAGTCGATTGCTCTTTGTGAATTACCACCTACCACATCACAACAAGCAATAGTTGCATACGAACGCCATGATTTACCACCTCTATCTGTAATTTCACGAATTGGTTTAACAAATGTATTGATGTAAGCTTCTTTGTCCAAGCCTTCGGTCAACCGTTTATTTCCTTTTCGAGA
>JAHEYA010000298.1 GCA_023251855.1 Bacteroidota bacterium | reverse complement strand
AGCAAAGCAGCTTGTGTTTTGGGTGGTGTACGGTTAATCTCATCAGCAAGGATAACATTGGCAAACAAAGGCCCTTTGATGAATTTAAAATGCCGGTCTTCACCTAAAATTTCAGAACCAATAATATCAGAAGGCATTAAATCCGGAGTAAACTGAATCCGATTGTAAGTCAAACCAAGCGTATCAGCAATGGTATTTACTAAAAGTGTTTTAGCTAATCCGGGAACACCTATCAATAAACAATGTCCGCGACTAAAAATGGAAATCAATACATCTTTAACAACTTCATCCTGCCCAATAATTATTTTACTTATTTCGGCATTCAACTCTTTGTACTTGATTACAAAGGCATCCACTGCTTCTACATCTGAAAGCCCCTCTCTTAATCTCTCCCCAGTGGGGAGAGGCGTTTTCCTCGGTTGCTGTTTTTCTTCCATTTTTTTATTTTTTTATAGTTACTCACCTAACGCCCCCTCTCTATTGGAGAGGGGATAAAGGGGAGAGGCTTCTACTTTTTTTTTCTTACTACTCATCTAACGCCCCCTCTCTATTGGAGAGGAGATACAGGGGAGAGGCTTTTACCATTTATTATTGAACTTACAATTTTTATAATCATCATTTAATCTAACAAATGTATTTGTCGATTTTTTTTTGATCCATGTTTGAATAGCTTCTGATTGCTTTTTGGCTAATGCATTTGCTTGAATTTTTTGGTAATCATCAATTAAATTAGCTTTGTGCGGAGACGTCCTTGTTTTTAAATACACTACACGATAGGCTTGTTTACCATCTTTGGAGGTCATTGGCATAGGCTTGGTGAATTCTCCAACTTTTAATTTATCAATTGCAAAAGCAACGGTTTGATCCATTTGTCCTATCTCATCCATCTGAAAACGTGTAGAACCATTGAAAGGATTTACAATCAAACCACCACTGTTCTTGCTATCTTCATCATCCGAATATTTTGCTGCCTGTTCCGAAAAGGAGAGTGTGTCAGTTAAAATTTTTGTGTAGATAGTATCTAAAGATAATTTTGCTCTCAGCATATCATCAGCATCCACTTTAGGCGCTATCAGCAAGCTACGAGCATCTACTTCATCACCCCTGCGTTCAATTAACTGGATAATAAAAAATCCATAAACAGTTTCAAACACTTCACTTATTTCATTTGGCTTGAGTTTAAAAGCCCATGCATCCCACTCAGGAACAAATTGACCACGTTGTATATGTTCATACAATCCGCCTTTGCTTGCAGAACCAGGGTCTTCGGAATACAGCGCTGCCATTGAAGCAAAAGGACTATCACCTTTCATGATTCGTAAACGGATGTCTTCAATTTTATCCTTTGCTTCTTTTTTTGCTACAGGAGTTGTTTTTGGTTTTTTTTGAATTTGTCCTACTTCTACTTCAGAACCAATAAATGGAATGGAATCTTCCGGAATAGTAGCAAAATAAAGCTTTACTTCATTAGGAGTAACGGTTTTATCTCCGGTAACTTTGCTTTGCATCTGTTGAGCCAATAATAAGTCACGCACATTGTCTTTCAGATCAATTTTAAAATCATCAACTGATTTACCATAAAAGGCAACAAATTTTTCTTCCGAACCAAACTGGTGAATGTAGTAACGGATACGTTTATCGAGCTCTTGCTCAACTTGTGGATCGGTAACGAATAAACTATCTTTTTGTGCCTGAGCCAACAATAATTTTTGATATAATAATTCTTCTAATAGTTTGCAGCGTGTGTTTTCGTCAACAGCTTCTTGTGAAGTAACCAACTGCTGGTATTGAGATTCAAGCTCGGATTGAAGTATAGGATTGGAGCCCACAACAGCGATAACGCGGTCAATCACCTTACCTTGGGCTTTGATGCCATTGATAAAAAAAAGGCAAATGAGGGTAAGAAAAATGTTTTTTACTTTCATCAGATTTATTTTTATTACTTTCTGCCAACAACTAACAACTAACAACCAACAACTATTTCGTAAAGATTTCAATTTTTTTATTGTTAGCAGCATCATTGTAAATGTCTTCTTTCATTTTTGTGATGAGCAATAATTTACGTTTATTTAAAATAATATTTTTTATATTTTCTCTTTCAAAACTCAATGGAGAAAGGCTATTTCGGATCTTAAATCCTTTTATATTTAAAAAATAACTGCTTTTTGCATCGCTAACCTCAACTGAACGGTTGTTTTGTAAAAATAGCTCTTTATTATAGGTTTGAATGGGAATTTCTTTCAACAGATCATCAAATAACAACCAGGAATTATCATCTAAATAAAAGTTTTCAGCAAACTGATGACAATATCCTGCAAGTAGTTCTCTGTCCTTTGGAACATCTGATTTATACCATTTCTGAAGTTTATTAATTCCCGGTGCATTTTTTTTAACTTTCACATAAACCACTTTGATGATATTATCTTTCAGCTCAAAATTATTTTTATTGGAATTATAATATTGCTCTATCTCTTTATTATCAATTGCTGTGTCTAATTTTTGTTTTACAAGTTCTTTCTCATAGGAGTACGCAATAAGGGAGTTGCGATAATCCTGTAATTGTTTATCCACATTTTTTTGAACGTCAGAAAGATTATCCTCCGCTTTTTCTATAACCAGAGCTTCACGTACCCAATTATCAATATATTTTTTTAAAAGCACTATACTGTCTTTAGAGCCGGTACTTTTCGAAATTATATCTTGGATATCATCAACGTATAGATAGGAATTATTAGCACGGGCTATAACCACCCGATTTCCCTTTTTGTTGGTTTTAGAGCCACAGGAGGAAAGAAAGAGTAGTGCTAAACTATAAAGGAGAAGTTGTCTCAAAAAGATATGAGATATGAGATGTGAGATTTGAGATATAAGGTTTGAAACTTGTCCTCTATGAAGAACACAGGCTTTTTTCAAGTGCATGATATAGCTCATATCTAATATCTCATATCTCACATCTATTTAATAGTAGCAAGAACAGTTTTATCAATTGTTACTGAATATTTTTTCTTTAATTCAATTAACCATTGTTTTTCCAATTGATTTTGAAAATCAGAAGTAACTGTTCCTTTTGCTTCCTGATAGGTTTTTTGACCCGGAGGCAATAGTTTATTTACTACAACAATCACTGTTTTTTTATCTTTTTCAGAAATAATATCACCTGAAATCCCAGCTTTCCAGTTTTTGTCAACAAACTCATTATCCCCTCTATTAAACAAGCGGCTTTCAACCTGCAAGTTCAATTGCGACTCTTTATTCACTTCTCCAAGAATATCTTTTTCCGACTTATTATCTTTTAAGAAACCACGAACATCTTTAGCAATTTTTGCATCAAAACAGCTGTAAACAGAAGCATCAGCACGTTCAGCCCACATGTAATTAGTTTTATTTTTTTCATAAAACTCTTTAGAACCGGTAGTATCTTTTACAGCTTTTCCCCATACTTTTTGATCTGTTAACTCAAATAATAAAATGCCATCATGGTACTCTTCCATCAAGGCTTTGAATTCAGGAAATTTTTGATCTAATCGTGATTCCTCATAAGCAACCGCTGATTCATCAACAAACTGCGTGTATAATCTGTTGAGCAACATCTTTTCATCCATTTTAGGAAGTTTCCCCTGATGGCTGGCAATATAATTAGCAAAATCAGTCTGATTAAATAGTTTGTCATTAAAGTTGAACATATTTTTCTTTAGCGATTTTGCTTTTGAAATATCCCAACGTCCTTCAAACAGTGTTGAATCAGCTATTTTATAAAATTCATCACGTGCAGGAATGTTTTCTTTAAACTTATAATCAGTTTTTACTTTTGCTATCAACGACATACGTCCGGCTTGCGAACGAGAGTCTTTTGAAACTTTATCTTTTAATTCATTTTTCATTGCATCAAAAGTACCTAGTCCGCGTTTATCAATTAATTTAATGATATGCCAGCCGTATTTGGTTTTTAGAGGAGCAGAAAAATCAGTTTTATTTTGCAGAGCGAAAGAAGCTTTTTCAAATTCAGGAGGCATTCTGTTTGTCCCGAACCAAGGTAGTTCTCCACCTTTTTTTGCAGATTGTTTATCATCAGAAAACTGTCCTGCAAGCTCATCAAATTTAGCACCTGCTTTTAGTTTATTATAGATTTCAGTAATCTTTGTATAGGTATTTA